>JALSQL010000012.1 GCA_026985435.1 Acidilobaceae archaeon | reverse complement strand
GTCCCTAACCTCGCCGCCCACGATTACGGCGAGCCTGTCGCCCGCGTCGAGCTCCTCGAGCGCCTCCAGCAGCGTGTCCAGCCCCTTGTCAGGCCTTATGAAGCCGACCAGGCTAAGCACCATCCTGCCCTCAAGCGCCCCCTCGAGGCCGAGCCTCCTGGCGAGCACCCGCCTCGGCGTGCTGAGGTAGGGGTTCACGCTGGTCCCGTGGGGGATCCTGTGGAGGTTCGAGGGGTACCCGCCCAGCTGGGCGTGGAGCTCGAACTCCTGCTGGGCGCTGTGGACTATCACCCCGTCAGCCTCAGAGAGCACGGCGTCCTGGACCCTATCCTCGCCGTGGTCAGCCGTGAGGGGGTGGTACACGGTGTGCATAGTGAACACAACGGCCCTGGCCAGGCGCTCCCTCCTAGCCTCGTCTGCTACGCGGACGATCTCATCCCCCCTCCCGAAGATACCGTACTCGTGCTGGACGTGGATAACGTCAACCGGGCCATACTCCTGAAGCCTATCCACGACCCCGCGGAGGCTTGAGGGGTCAGCCTGGCGGAACGAGGGCACCACCAGCGCGCCCGAGGGCTCATCCCTGTACCCCCCACCCACACCCGCCTCCGCCAGGACAAGCGGCTCCAGGCCTGGCTCCCGCTCGCTCATAGCCGAGAGGAGCATCCTGGTGTACTCGCCCACCCCGCAGTGTATGGGAGGGTAGGTCGAGACAAACGCCACCCGAAGCCCCGCCACCCCCCGGCCACCCCCCGCGGGTGACCGTGGCGGGGCTGGAGCTTCATATTTCGCAGCCCCCGGCGCCGTTAGCCCCTACAGCCGGTTGACCAGCACTCCCTCAGGGCGTCGAGCACCACCGCCTCCGCCTTCTCCCTCGGCCTCTCGACGTTTATCTTCTCGAAGACCAGGGCCAGGTGGGATATGGTGCTCTCAAGTATCAGGCTACCCTTCTCGCCCTCCACGCTCCCCGGGCCCCCCTCGGCCAGGCGGCGCAGGAGCGTGGCCACCTCCATCAAGGTGAAGGGGTCGGTGAACACGCCGCGCCTCTGCATGGACCTGCGGAGGGCCGCCTCTAGAGGGTCGTGCACCGCGGCCAACCCCCTCCCAGCCCCCAGCGCGGGGGCGGGATCAAAAGCCCTGAGCCCGAGCGGCCTCCAGGGCCTCAACGGTCGCCTCGACCGCCAGCCCAGCGGCCTCGCCGGGGCTGAGGCCCTCCGAGAGCAGGCAGGCTAGCGACGCTGTGAAGGCGTCGCCCGCCCCCGTCGGGTCGCCTAGTAGCCTGGGGGGCTCCGGTATCCTGGCCTCCACGCCCCTAGGGCTCAGGAGGACGCCGCCCCCGGGCCCGAGGGTGTACGCCACAAGGCCGGCCCGGGCCCGTGGGGGGCGCGGGGTGTCGTCGCTAGAGGCATGCACTACCGTGTAGCCGCCGAGGGCCCTCGATGGTATGTGGCCGTAGCACCTCGCGAACCCCTGGACGTCGAGGGCCCTCACGGCCGCGGGTGCGTTGACCGCCAGGTGGGCGGCGGCCTCGGGGCTCACCTCGCAGTGGACCGGGCTGACGAGCAGGGCGTCGTACCCGTCCAGCCCGGCGGCCGCGAGGCTATCGGGCCCCAGGGGGGCCGGGCGGCACTCAACCCTGGAGACCCTCCCGCCGGGCGTGTAGGCGTGCCTGAACCTGTAGCTGCACCCCGGGGTTAGCGGGCCGAGGAGGCGTGCCCCGAGGGACCTGTAGGCCCGCGCCACCAGCCAGGCGTCATCCACCCCCAGGGGGCCGAGTACGTCCACGCTACAGCCCAGGGCCCCGGCTGCGGCGGCGGCGTAGAGGCCCGGCCCCCCGGGCCTCCAGGGGCCACCGTCGACCGAGTCGAGCGTGGCGCCGGCCACGACTAGCAGCCTGCCGGGCACGGCCTGCCTCCTAGCGGGGCCGGGCGGCGGCCAGCATTAAACCTGGGTGGCGGGGGTGGCGTGTGGGTGCCGGGGTGTGGCTGGGGGCTTCGAGGAGGTTAGGGACGTACACGTCAGGGGCTCTATGAGCGTCGGGGACCTCGTGAGGGCGTACCGTGACATACACGGGTTCATGGCGGGCCACCTGGCCGAGGCCGTCGAGGTGCTCCGCGAGGGCCTGGGGAGGTCTAGGCTCCGCGTCATCTCCTTCACGGCTAACCTCGTCGCCACGGGGCTCCGCGGGGTGCTGGCTGACCTGCTCGACTCCGGCCTCTTCAACGTGGCCATAACCACCGCGGGGGCGCTCGACCACGACATCGCCAGGGCCCTCGGGGGCAGGTACCTCCGGGGCTACTTTGAGGCGGACGACTCGAAGCTCTACGAGGAGGGCTACCATAGGCTCGGCAACGTCTTCATACCGCTCAGCGACTACGGGCCGCCGGTCGAGGGGTTCGTAAGGGAGCTAGTCGCCGAGGCGCTCCGCAGGGGAGGGGCCCGCTGGCCTCTCTACAGGCTCCTGGACCTCGCGGGGGAGATGCTCGAGTCCCGGGGGGCTAGTGGCAGCATCCTGGCGGCGGCCCATAGGAGGGGCGTTAGGGTGTTCGTGCCGGGCTGGCCCGACGGCGCCTTCGGGACCGCCCTCTTCATGGAGGCTCAGAGGGGTAGCAGGGTCGAGGTAGACTACTACTCGGACATGGCCGCCCTCGCGGACCTATTCTTCCCGAGCGAGGGCGAGGCGGCCGCCCTGATCGTGGGCGGGGGGATAAGCAAGCACCACACCATATGGTGGAGCCAGTTCCGCGGCGGGCTGGACTACGTTGTATACCTGACCACGGCGGTCGAGTACGACGGCAGCCTGAGCGGGGCCCACCCGCGGGAGGCCATAAGCTGGGGGAAGGTGAAGCCGAGGGCGAGGAAGGTCGTCGTCTACGGCGACGCCACCCTGACACTCCCCATAATCGCTGCCGCGCTGCTCGGGGGCTAGCGGCCCGTGGGGCTCCTCCAGCTTAAAGCCCTCCACACGCGTGGCGTCTACGGGTAACGACGGGTTGCCCAGAGCCAGGGCGAAGGCCAGGGAGGGCGGGCAGGCCAAGGAGCGCTACCGCGAGATGAGCGTAGCCGAGTTCTTCGCCAAGAACAAGGAGCTGGCCGGGTTCGCGAACCCGACGAGGGCGCTGTACCAGACGGTTAGGGAGCTGGTGGAGAACGCGCTGGACGCCACCGACACCCACGGGATACTCCCCGAGATACGGGTGGAGATCAGGGAGCGCCCGGACCTGGCGCCCCGCGGCGAGTCGAGGGCGCCCCCCCGCTACACCGTGACGGTGGAGGATAACGGCATAGGCGTCCCGGCCACGGAGATAGCGAACGCCTTCGGGAAGGTGCTCTACAGCAGCAAGTACGTGATACGCCAGACCAGGGGCATGTACGGGCTGGGAGTCAAGGCGGCCGTGCTCTACGGCCAGGCCACCGCCGGGCAGCCGGTGGAGGTTGTGAGCGCCCCCGTGGGCAGCCCCTACGTGTACATGAAGAGGCTCTTCATAGACATGAGTAAGAATAGGCCGGTCATAGTGGAGGAGGCCCAGTGGAGGAGGAGGGGCAAGTGGCACGGCACCAGGGTCTCCATAACCCTCCAGGGGGACTGGCCCAGGGCTAGGAGTAGGATCGTGGAGTACATAGAGCGCACCGCCATCATAGCACCATACGCCACAATAACGCTGATAACGCCCGATGGGACGGTCTACCACTACCCGAGGACGACCAGGAAGATGCCGAGGCCGCCCAGGGAGGCGAAGCCGCACCCGCACGGGGTCGACCTAGAGCAGCTTAAGATGATAATAAAGAGTACGAGCGCCAAGACGCTGAGGGACATGCTGGTCGAGGAGTTCCAGAGCGTTGGCGTGAAGACCGCCGAGAAGTTCCTTGCCGACGTCGGGCTGGAGCCCGACATGAACCCGAAGAGGCTCCTCGACAAGGGCAACGGGAAGCTGCTGGGCCTGCTGGCCGACAGGATGAGGACGTACCGCGAGTTCAGGGCCCCGAGGAGCGACTACCTAAGCCCGATAGGCGAGGACCTGATAGTGATAGGGCTGAGGAGGCTGTTCGCCCCCGAGTGGGTCGGAGCCGTCACCAGGAGCCCCAAGGCCTACGAGGGGCACCCCTTCATAGTGGAGGCCGGGATAGCCTACGGGGGCGCCATCAAGCCTAGGGACGAGCCGCTCCTCCTGAGGTACGCCAACAAGATCCCGCTACTCTACGAGGAGAGGGAGGACGTGTCGTGGAAGGTCGTCTCCAGGATCAACTGGAAGCTCTACGGGGTGGACTTCCCAGCCCCGCTGGTGGTCCTCGTGCACATAGCCAGCACGAAGGTGCCCTACAAGGGGGTAGGCAAGGAGAGCATAAGCGAGGTCCCCGAGATCGAGGCCGAGATCAGGGCGGCGGTGCAGGAGGTAGCCAGGAGGCTGAGGGCCTACCTGAGCAGGAAGAAGAGGGAGGCCGAGGTCAGGAGGAAGATAGTGACGATATCCAAGTACATACCGGAGGTGGCCAGGAGCCTGGCGGTCCTCAGCAAGCCCCCTGACAGGTGGGAGCCGCCCAGGCCGGAGGAGGAGAGGGAGATAGTGGAGGCCCTGGTCAGGATAGTGGCTGAGAACGTGGAGGTGCCCGCGGTTGACGGCGAGAGGCCAGACCCAGTGAGGATAGTGAAGTCGGTGATCGAGAACGTGAGGGTAGAGTAGAGCCGGGAGGTGTAGGGGCGTGGCAGCGGCTCCGGACAAGGTGGACCTCGAGGCCCGCATACGGGCGGCCAGGGTTATACACGAGAAGTTTAGGAGGGTGCTCGAGGATATAATGGAGGGTAAACCCCCCAAGCTCGTGATTCCGAAGAGGACCCTGGCGAACACGGTGTTCGACCCCGAGCGGGGCATACTCGTGCTGGGCAGCGAGACGCTGGAGAGGGAGTTCCTGGACATGGGGGAGGCGAGGAGGTTCATGCAGACAGTCCTCATGGCCAGCATAATATACCAGGCGCTGATAGAGAACGAGTACCCCACCATACGAGACCTCTACTACCGCGGGAAGCACACCATAGTATACAGGGACCTCCGGGGGAGGCTCAGGGAGGAGAACACCTGGGACGAGCAGGCGGAGAGCGACGCGGTCATAAGGGATATTGAGGTCTACACCGGCATGCTAAGGGAGGACATGCTCATCCTAAGCAAGGAGAAGGGGAAGGTAGTCGGCAACATGAGGATACGGAGCGGGGGAGACGTCATAGACCTCTCCAGGCTAGGCCACGGCGCCTACGCCATAGAGTCCACCCCGGACCTCATAGAGTTCCTGGACTGGGACGCCGAGTTCGTGCTAGTAGTCGAGAAGGACGCCGTCTTCCAGCAGCTCCACAGGGTAGGCTTCTGGAAGAAGTACAAGGCCATACTCGTAACCGGCGCTGGCCAGCCGGACAGGGCGACCAGGAGGTTCGTGAGGAGGCTCAACGAGGAGCTGGGTCTCCCCGTCTACGTGTTAACCGACAGCATCCCCGGCGACGAGGTGGTAATGCTAGAGGGGCCCGGGGGCCTCGTGGAGGCGGGGCCGATAGAGGACCTCCTCTCGGGCAGCTTCACCGGCGGAGACCGGGAGAGGGCGGTGGTGGATGCCAGGGTCCCCGCGTGGGACCCCGAGACCGGCCTCGTCAGGTGGGCGGGCCTGGGGTACGCCTACAGGCACTGGGTCGAGGGTGGAGAGCTTGTAGAGATAGAGACCAGGGGCCGCGGCGTAGTGAGGGCCACGGGGGGCCACTCCCTCTACGTTCTCCGCGACGGGAGGCTGAGGCTGGTCACGGCGGGCGAGGTGGAGCCGGGCGACTACCTGGTGGTGGCGGAGCGCATACCGCCAGCGGGCCCAGGCCTCGACCCAGCCGCCGTGGTATCCATGATGGTGTCGAGGTGCCCCGCTAGGATCCCGGTCAGCGACGGTAGGCTGTGCTACAGCTGCATCTCCCTGGCAGGCCTAGCCACGGCGTCGGCTGTGGTGGAGAGGGGGAGGTATGTCCGGGCGTCGCTAGGCCGGGCGAGCCCGGACAGGGTGGAGGAGTACATGGACATCATCAGGAGGTGCGGGGCCCGCGGGTTCGTAGAGGAGAGGCGGGGGAGGACAGTGATAGTAGTGGCCGACAAGAGGTGCGTCGACGCCGTTGGAGCGCTCGGCATAGGAGAGGTTGACAGGCGTCGGGTGCCAGCGGCCGTAATGTCGGGCGGCGCCATAGCGAAGCTGGCCTTCCTCCGCGGCGTCTACGAGGGCTCCGGCTACATAGACAGGTCGGGCGAGGTGGTCCTCAAGCTCCGGGGGGAGGCGTATGCGAAGCAGGTCTTCCTCATGCTGCAGACGCTGGGTGTGAACCCCTCGGTGGGGGGCTCCGGTGAGAGGGTGGAGGTTAGGATATCTCCGAGCCGCAGGCGGACACCCCCGGAGGTCTACAGGGCTATAACGGGGGAGGACCCGCCGCCGGCTGGCGAGGGCCCGGACCCACTATACTCGATACCCGTGCCGGAGGAGGCTAGGCGGGAGCTCGCCCTGCTCCACGGGAGCGTGCTCTACATAAACAGGTCCGCCAGGAGGCTCGCGAAGTGGAAGCTGAGGAGGGCCATGGCGCTAGCCCCCAGCCTGAGGGCCATAGAGCCCATAGTGCTCGGCGGGGCTGTAGTCGTCGCCGTGAGCGGTGTTAGGAGGAGGCGCTACAGCGGCTACGTCTACGACCTGGCGGTTCCGGGGGTCAACACCTTCACTGGCTCCTACGGCGTGGTCTACCACAACAGCGACCCATACGGGTGGTACATCTACAGCGTCTTCAAGGTCGGCTCGATACAGCTCAGCTACGAGAGCGAGAGGCTGGCAACGCCGAAGGCCAGGTTCCTCGGCGTGAGCATGACCGACGTCTTCGGCTACGGGAGGAAGAAGCCCTACCTCACAGAGGCCGAGAGGAGGAACTACATAATAAAGGCGAAGGAGACCGACATCAGGAGGGCGAAGGAGCTGATGAACTACAGCTGGTTCCGCACGAAGGGGTGGATGAGGGAGATAAGGATATTCCTCAACAAGAAGGCTAAACTCGAGATAGAGGCGCTCGCCAGCAAGGGCCTCAAGTTCCTCGCCTTCAAGTACCTCCCAGAGAAGATCGAGACTGGCGACTGGATAGAGTAGACCGGCAGCAGTGGCCCCCAGCCCCTCTGGGGGTGGCCAGCGGCGCCGGAGCCCAGGATTGTGGGGCTCGTGGGGCCCTCCAGGGAGACCCTAGCCGCCATGGCTAGGGGCCTGGAGCGCCTCGGGTACCGGGTGGTCTACGAGGCCGCCCCGGCCCCGGCCGAGGCCGCGGGTGCCGCTGAGAGGCTCGCCCGCCTCGGGGCTGAGGTGGTGGTGCTCCCCGGCAGCTGGGGCGGGCCCTGGGCGAGGCTCTCCGAGAGCCTCGGCGTTCGGGTGGTGCGGGGCGCCTGGTCGCCTAGCCTGACGCTAGCCATCGTGGCCCGCTGGGGTGTGAGCCGCCTCTCACCGGAGGTTGAGGCCGAGAAGGCGGTCGGCCCCGACATGGCCAGGCTGGCGGTGGAGACACTCTCGGAGCTCCGCGCGGAGCCGCCGGGCGGGGCCGCATTCAACCTGGGGGGCCTGAGGGTGCCCCTCAGGCCTCCCCCGCTGCTCGTTGTAAGCGAGGTATACCCGAGGAGCTGCGACTGGGAGGAGCTGACGGGCGAGGTGTACTGGAGGGCCCTGGAGGGGGCCGACGTGGTCTCCCTGGGCTGGGATGGCAGGGTTCCCCTGGACTGCTACTGGAGGCTCCTGGCGAGGCTGCTCGACAGCTGGCCAGCGCCCGTGGCGGCCGACCCTGGATCTCCGAGGCTGGCGGTGGAGGCTGCCAGGCGCGGGGCGCCCCTAGCACTGAGCCTGACCGTGGAGACTCTCGGGCTAGTGCCGCCCAGCCTGAGGAGGGCCGCCGCCTTCGTCGTCCTGGCGCCCGGCGGCCTCCTCAGGGCCTCCGAGGAGGCCCGGAGGCTCGGCTTCGAGAGGGCAATCCTGGACCCCGTGCTGAGGCCCGCGGGGGCGCCGGGGGCTCTGGGCGCGCTCTGCCTGGCGCGCTCGGAGTCGGGGGCGGCCGGGTACCCCCTGATGGTTGGGTTGAACAACGTGGTGGAGCTGATGGACGGCGACACGACCGGCTCCACCCTGCTGGGGGCCGTGCTCGCCGCCGAGGCGGGGGCCTCCCTCGTGATGGTGGGCGAGGAGAGCTTCAAGGCCCGGGGAAACACGTGGGAGGCCCGGGTGGCGGCTGGGATGGCGAGCCTCTCCCTATACTGGGGGAGGCCACCCAAGGACCTAGGCCTCGACCTGCTCCTCTTCAAGAGGAAGAGAGGCCCGGTAGGCGAGGTAGGCGGCCGAGGCGGCGAGGGCTAGGCTGGACGCCCAGAGGAGGGGGGAAGCGCCGGGGGAGGCCTCAAGCCTGACGGTCACGTTTACCGCTGTGGGGCCGGCGGTGTTAGAGAACACCAGGCACTCTCCGGGGCCCACCCTCACCTCGGCCTCCACCCCCGAGACCCTGGCGGCGAGGAGGCCGCTGGGAGAGTGGATGTCGCTGCAGGGGGCCACGTACACCTCTATGGGCGAGCTAGCGTTGACCGCCACCGAGTACGAGCCGGGGCTGTCTAGGTGGAGGGGCGCCGCCACGCCCGGCGGTATGGTGAGGGTGGCCTCGTAGCTGCGGCTCCCCCCGCTGGACGCCCAGGGGGCGGCGCCAGCTATGAATGCCAGAAAGACGGCTAGGACTGCCTGGAGCTGCCTCCGGCGCATCCGCGGGCTACCTCTTCGCTAGGCGTAGGAGGTACTCGTGTATCCTCGTGTCGCCGGTTAGCTCTGGGTGGAAGCTCGTCGCTACTAGGCCGCCCTCAACAGCGGCGACATGGACCTCCGAGCCGTCTATCCTGGCGGTGGCGGCTGGCCTGGCGGACGCCCAGAAGTCGGTGAAGGCGGGGGCCCTGATGAACACGCCCCGGAAGGGCTTCTCGTCGAGGAAGTCTATGCGGAGGTCCAGCTCGAAGCTCTCCCTCTGCCTCCCGAAATAGTTGCGGTGAACCTCGACGTCCATGACGCCGAGGAGGGGCTGGCCACCCTTCGAGCCAGCGGTAACCCTCTTCGCCATGATTATGGCGCCAGCGCATGTGCCCAGGGCGGGGGTGCCGGAGAGTAGGGCGTCCCTGAGCGGCTCGAGGAGGCCGACCCTCCGCGCGACGACGCCTATGGTGGTCGACTCCCCGCCGGGTATTATGATGGCGTCCAGGCCCTCGAGCTGGCCGGGCTTCTTCACTATCACGGGCTCGGCCGGTATGCCGGAGCGCTCGCCGGCCAGCCTCACCATGTGGTAGTGCTCGGCCACGCCGCCCTGGAGGGCCACTATGCCGACCTTCACCAAGGCTAGACACCTCTTGTCTGGAGCAGCTCCTCAGGCTTCAGCTGGCGTATGTCTATGCCCATCATACTCTTCTGCTCGCTGATCATCCTCTGTGCCTCAACCACGTACTCCGGCTCGTCCCACATGCTAGTGGCCAGCACTATGGCCGCGGCCCTCTCGGGCGGGTCGCGGCTCTTGAAGATGCCCGAGCCGACGAAGATGCCGTCGGCGCCGAGCCACATCATCAGCGCTGCGTCGGCTGGTGTCGCTATGCCGCCGGCGGCGAAGTTCACCACCGGTAGCCTCCCGAGCCTGGCGGTGAGGTCTACCAGCTGGTGGGGCACCCCGTACTCTCTGGCTTTCCTAATCCTCTCCTCGGGCGGCATGGAGCGGAGGAGGCGTATCTCCCCCATTATTATCTTCATGTGCCTCACAGCCTCCGCCACGTTCCCTGTGCCAGCCTCCCCCTTGGTCCTTATCATGGCGGCGCCCTCCGTAATCCTCCGCAGGGCCTCCCCCAGGTCGCGGGCGCCGTTGACGAAGGGGACGGTGAAGAGCCACTTGTTTATGTGGTGCTTCTCGTCGACGGGCGTCAGGACCTCGCTCTCATCAATCATGTCGACGCCTACCTCCTCTAGTATGCGGGCCTCCATGTAGTGGCCTATCCTCACCTTGGCCATGACGGGTATCGTTATAGACTCCATGACCTCCTCTATCACCTTAACGTCGGCCATCCTGGCGACGCCGCCGCTCTTCCTGACATCGTAGGGGAGCTTGTCCAGCACCATCACGGCGACGGCCCCAGCCTCCTCCGCTATGCTGGCCTGCTCGGTGTTGGTGACATCCATAACAACGCCTCCCTTCTGGTACACGGGGAAGCCCAGCTTGACCCTAACCGTGCCCCTCTCCGGCACCTCTAGGACCTCAGGCAGCGGGCGGGGCTGGTAGTCGAAGAGGCCCTCCTCCCTGAGGCGGTCGGCGGCCTCGGCCAGCCTATAGAAGAAGTCCACGATAGCGTCAAACCCAACGTCCACGAGGCCTGGGGAGTAGTGTGAGGCGCCAAGCATGCCAGGCGCACCCTGGTCCACGCATGAAGCCCGGGCGCCGAGCAATAATACGTCTTTCCGGCACCCCCACACTAAATTAGGAGCCCGGGCACAGCCTTCGGGCGGTGCTGGGGAGTGGCTAGGATACGCGTGGAGACGCCCTCGGGGGTCTACGAGGTTGACGACGCACTCCTATACACCGAGAGTGACGAGTGGGTGAGGGTCGAGGACGGGGTTGTTAGGGTTGGGGTGACCGACTACGCGCAGAAGGAGCTGAAGGACATAGTGGGCGTGGAGCTACCCGAGGTCGGCTCGAGGCTCCGGAAGGGCGAGCCGGCGGCGGTGCTTGAGTCTATCAAGGCCACGGCCGACGTCTACGCCCCGGTCGACGGGGAGGTTGTCGAGGTTAACGAGAGGCTCCTCGACGAGCCGGAGCTGGTCAACAGGGACCCCTACGGTGAGGGGTGGATCTTCGCCATGAGGCCCGACGACCCATCCCAGCTTCAGGGCCTCCTGACGCCGGAGAGGTACGCTGAGAAGATAAGGAGGGAGAAGGGCGGCTAGAGCCTCCAGGCGGCGACTATCCTGGCCACGGCCCACCGGTTATACCCCACTACAACCCTCACGTGGCCCTCGAGCATAGAGTCGACCTCCGGGTCGCCCGTGTCGACGAGGAGCCTGTAGTGGAGCCCGCGCAGCTTGGAGGGCGCCGAGACCACTATCAGGCCGTCCCTGCCGGCCCGCCGGAGGATAGCCGGTGTTATCTGCTGGTTCCCGCGGCCTAGGAGGAAGCCGGTGCCCCCGACCGGTGTCAGGATGAGCCTCACCCTGTCATAGGATGAGGCCAGGCTCTCCAGCCTCCCCGCGTCGAGGTCCCTGCCTACGAGCCTCCCGGCGTGGTAGGCGTCGACGCCGAGGAGCGTCTTCTCGACTCCGAGCGCCCGGGCGACCCATGCCACGGTGCTTCCCGGGCCTAGGATGTAGAGTGTGCACTCCTCGACCATCTCGGCCACCTGGAGGCCTATCCCCTCCAGGTCATCGGGGGCCGTCGGCTCCTTGGCGCCCTGGAGCAGGCCTGGCGCCTTGGGGGTTAGAGCGTAGCCGTGGAGGCGGAGCGCCAGCCTCCCCCTCCTGTACTCCTCCTCGTCGGCGTCAACGATCTCAGCCTCCTCGAGGGGGCACCCGCTTGTGGCGCAGCGGGCCACGAGCCTGGCGGCCGACTCCGGGCTGACGGCGAACACCCCGCTGAAGACCTTAACTCCCGCTGGGACGCCTAGGATCGGGAGCTGGAGGCCGACAGCCTCTAATACGTCCCTGGCGGTGCCGTCGCCTCCCACGAAAACCAGGAGGTCGACAAGCCCGAGCATGGCCCTAGCGCAGGCTATCGTGTCGAGCCTGCTCGTCGGCCACTTGTGGGGCTCAACGCAGTCGAGGATGGAGACCCTACCCTCCAGCCTCCAGGGGTACCCCGGGGCCTCCGAGCCCATGAGCCCCGCCGGCATGTACACTCTATCCACGAGGCGCGGGTCGAGGCCCGCGAGGAACCTCGAAGCCCTGATGGGCGAGACCGGCCTGGCGCCCCGGGCGAGGGCCTCTAGGAGGGCGGCGCCGTCCGTGCCTTTAAGGGCGAGCCTCCCGCCCATGCCTGCCACGGGGTTCACTATAACCCCGACCCTCAGGCGGGCGGGGCCCAGGGTCAGCGTCGAGCCCGCAGCACCGCCGCGTGCTGGCATAGCGTAGCCCCCGCGGCTAGCCCAGCTGAAGAGCGGCCATCCCCCCGGGAGGGTCCCCCACTGGCGGTCAGCGCACCGCCGCGGGGCGGTAGCAGGCGCGCTGGGGGAGGGTTAAACGCCGTGGTGCAGCAGCCTCAGTGGGCCCCTCCAGTCCGGGTCGCGCGGGTCGCTGGGCGTGTAGGCGAGGACGGCTGGCGCCCCGCGGCAGATCCTCCCTATCTTCCCGGCTGGGCCACCGCTGGCCTCGGCGGCGCGTATTGTGTAGGCCTCTATCACCTGGCGGGGGCTCAGGCTCTCCTCGGGCCTGCAGGCTGGCTGGCTACAGTTACCCACGGCGGCCTGGAAGGTCTCCCAGGGCTGGTAGGGCTCTACGGGCGAGTCTGTTGAGAGGGCGAGCCTAACCCCGGCCCGCACCATCGAGGCGAAGGGGTACGCCGCCGCGAGCCTGCCGGGGCCGAGGCGCCTCTCTATCCACCAGTCGCTAACCCTGAACCTCGGCTGCACGGCGACCCTCACACCCATGCTTGCGAGCCTCCCTATCTGGCGTGGCCAGGCGATGCTGGCGTGCTCCACCCTGCAGTAGCGGCAGTCGCCCCCGAGGGTCTCGTAGGCCTCGATGACCTCGTCGAGGGCCGCGTCGCCTATTGCGTGGACTGCGACACGGAAGCCCCTGGAGAGGGCCTCCCGGCCCATCCCGGCTATCTCCCTGGCGTTCAGGAGCCTAAGCCCCCTGTTCCCGGGGTCGTCGCTGTAGGGCTCCCTGAGGTAGGCGGTCCGAGCGCCGAGGCTCCCGTCAGCGTAGAGCTTGACCCCAACGACGCCCCAGAGCCTCCCGCGCCCCTCCGCGGCCACCTCCTCGAGCCTGCGGGCGTCGGGGTAGCAGGAGACTCGCACCTTCAGGATTCCCATCATCTCCAGGTTCCTGAGGGCCCTAGCCTCGCTTGGAGTGCAGGACATGCTCGACACGCCAGCTATGCCAGCGGAGCTAAGGGCCTCGACGGCCACCTCCACGGGGAGGCGCATGCTGGTCCCCGCTAGGAGGCGCTCCATGGTGTAGCCGACGGCGTCCTCGAGGAGGATCCCCCTCTCCCTGTCCACGAGGCTGGGGTAGGCCTCCCAGGGCCTCGTCATTGCGAGTGCTAGCGTGTTGGCGACGGCCACGTGGCCGCACACCCTCACTGCCACCGCCGGCCTGTCGGGGACCACGGCGTCGAGCTCCTTGCGGGTGGGGTACCTCCTCTCCGTCCTGAACGACTCGTGGTCCCAGCCCCTCCCATACGCTATAGGCCCCCGGGCCTCGCCGAGCCTCTCGGCTACCTCCCAGGGGTCCCTGGCGCCGCGGAGGTCTGCGCCCAGCAGGGATACGCCCAGGCTTGCGAGGTGGAGGTGAGCGTCTACTATTCCGGGGAGTATGTAGCCCGGCAGCTGCTTGTGGGTAGCGTAGGAGGGGTAGGCGCCGTACGTCACGCTGCTTATCCTGCCGTCGCTCACTACTATAGTGTCACCCGAGTCCTCCCCGTAGTGGTTGACGACGGACTGGACGGTGTACGCCACGGTCACCATTACACTGGAGCCCCCATGCCCTGGGGGAGGTCAGGGGTAAAGAGTGGGAGGGGCCCCGGGGCGGCTAGCTGGCCTCCTCTAGGAGTATGTTCCCGTATTTCTCGCGGAGGAGGCGCTTGTTTATCTTGCCGACGCTAGTCTTGGGGAGGTCCTCCACCAGGACCACGCGGTCAGGGAGCCACCACTTGGGTATCTGGCCCGTCTCCACGAACTTCTCCATGAGGAACCTCCGTATCTCCTCCGTTGAGAGCCTGTCCTCCCAGCCGGGCCTCGGTACTATGAGGGCCACGGGCCTCTCGCCCCACTTGGGGTGCTTGGCCGCTATCACAGCCACCATCGCTACGCCGGGGTGCTGGCTTATGGCGTCCTCCAGCCTGACGCTGCTTATCCACTCACCCCCACTCTTTATGACGTCCTTGTCCCTATCCTGGATGAGTATGCTGCCGTCGGGGAACCAGACGGCTATGTCGCCGGTGTGGAACCACCCGCCGCGCCAGGCCTCCTCGGTCTTCTGCGGGTTCTTGAAGTACTCCGGGGTCACCCAGGGCGACCTAACAACTATCTCACCCATAGTCTTCCCGTCCTTGGGCACCGGCTTCATGTCGGGCCCTACCACCTGGAGGTCGACGAGGGGTATGGGGTAGCCTGTGCGCAGCGTCACATCCATCAGCTCCTCGTCGCTCATACTCTCAACCTGCCAGGGCCACGGGGTTGCCAGGGTGAGGACCGGGGCTGTCTCGGTCATGCCGTAGCCGACTATGAGGCGTATACCCCTCTTCCGGGCGAGCTCCGCTAGCGCCCTGGGGGTGGCGGAGCCGCCGTTGATCCACTTCAGGCCGGAGAGGTCGTAGTTCTCGCTGCCGGGCTCGGTGAGGAGCATGTAGAGGACCGTGGGCACCGCGGCGGTGAAGGTTACCTTCTCCCTCGCTATCAGCTCTAGGAGGACCTTCGGTATTAGCCTGTTGGGGTAGACCTGCTTCGCCCCTATGAGCGTGGCCATGTATGGTATGCCCCAGCTGTAGACGTGGAACATGGGGACGATGTGGAGCACGGTGTCGCGGGCGGTGAAGGTGAACACGCCGCTCGTGGCGAAGTGTAGGGCTGCGCTCATCGCGTGCAGCACTATGGCCTTGTGGCTATGGTAGGTCCCCTTGGGCAGGCCGGTCGTGCCGCTCGTATAGCCCATACCAGCGGGCTGGTCCTCGCTGACGGGGGGCCACTCGTACTTGGGGTCACCGTGCTCCTTTATGAAGTCCTCGTAATGGTAGGCGGGGAGGCCCCCTATCTTCTGTGGGACCTCGTCCGAGTCGACTACTATGACCTTCTCGAGGCTCTTAACCTTGGGTGCGATGGCGTCGACGAGTGGTATGAAGTCCTTGTGGACTATCACAACCTTATCCTCGGCGTGGCCCATAACGTAGGCTATCTCCGCGGGCGCCAGCCTCACGTTGACCGGGTGTATGACCGCCCCCATCATGGGGACGGCGAAGTAGGCCTCGAAGTGCCAGTGGGTGTTCCAGTCGAGCGTCGCAACCCTGTCAAGCCTGCCGACGCCAGCCTCCTTCTCGAGGGCGGAGGCGAGCATGGCCATCCTCTCGGCCGCCTTAGAGTAGGTGTAGCGATCGACCCCCCTAGCGGTCCTATACACCACCTCCCTGTCGGGGAAGAGGGTAACCGCCCTCCTGAGTATGTAGTGTATGGTAACGTCATACCCGGGCCTCCGTGGGACTCTCTCAGGTAGGCTCAAGGATGCGCACCTCCCAGAACTCCACGAGGGAACGCGCGGAAAACGGAATATAGGCGCTAGGCCGCGGCCCGCCTATACAAGAAGCGCCCGGACAAGCGGCCGGGTACATGCCGGTACCACCCCTCCGTTAAATCCTCCGCCCGCCACAACACAGCCCCGGGGAGCTCGGGTGCCCTGGTGGGGCAGGTGGTGGCGTGGCAGAGGCCGAGGATGGGGCTGGCAGGGCTGGGGGGCGCCCCCGGCCCAGGCGGGTGTGTGGCCAGCGCAGCAGGCTGGCACCACCCTAGCCAGCGTCCCGCCCGGAAGCAGGGTCGTGGTGAAGTCGATACTTGCAGGGTGGGGCGCCACCTCGAGGCTTGCAGGGCTTGGCATAGCGCCTGGCGTGGAGCTGGAGGTGGTGTCGAACGACATCGCGTACCCCTGGACGCCGGTGGTAGTGCGGGTTAGCGGGGTTGAGGTAGCGATAGGGAGGGGGATAGCGTCGAGGATCATAGTGGAGCCCGTGGGCAGGGCGGCCGCCGAGGCGGCGCCCGCACCCTCCAGCCAGGGCGGCGGCCAGGGCTAGGAGCCGGACCCCCGCCTGTTACCTACTATACACCCCCTATACACCCCCCACGCCTTCTCCGCGGGGTACCCGGCGGCGGGGTGGCACCCTAGCTGCGCGGTCTTCATGTGCAAAAGGGGGAGGGGTTGGGCGGCCCCTGTGAGCCCTGAGGGCTTGTTTAGAGGGGCTTGTAGAGCTCCTTCTGGAGGGGGCGGAACCCCATCCTGGAGTAGAAGGAGTCCGCTATGATGTTGCCCTCCGGGTAGACCGCCGTTATCAGTCCCGCGCCCCGCGCCTTGGCCTCCTCCTGAGCCTTCTCGACGAGCAGCCTCCCTATCCTCTTCCCCCTGTAGGCCGGGTGGACGTAGAAGTCGGTTATGACGGCCTTGATCCGGGGCTTGTAGAACACCCTGTCGACCAGCTCGACGCGTATCACGCCCACTATCCTGCCGGCCTGCTCGTCCTCGGCCACCAGTATGAAGGCGTTGTCGCTGCCAAGGCTCTTGGCAACGTACTCCCTGGCCCTCGCCTCCAGGTCCCCGGCGGGTAGGAAGTGGGGGTCGAGCTCGCCGTTCAGCGCCTTAAGCCTCGCTATGAGGCCCGCCACGCTCTCGACGTCGCGCTCCTGAGCCCTCCGGACGGCCACTCGGCTAGCCATGCGCGTTCACCCCCTAGGCCTCCCTTATGTAGACGCTTCGGAACGCTCTAAACCCTAGCTTCTCGTAGAAGGACTTGGCGACCCTGTTCTGGGCCGGGAACTCGGCCGCCAGGGCCCTGGCTCCGGCCTCCTGGAGGGCCCTGAAGGCCTCCTCGACTAGGAGGGAGGCTATCCCCCGCCTCCTATACTCTGGTTTTACGTAGAGCTCCTTCAGGACTGCCAGGGGGCTCGCCTCCAGCATGGGGTTCTCCTCGAGGACCGCCCTCGCTACCCCTACGACCTCGCCGTTCTCCTCGGCCACCAGGAGGATCTCCCTCTCGCTCTCCACCGCATTGCGGGCCAGCTCCTCGGCCCTCGAGCGGTCCTCCACGGCGGCCCAGGCCGGGTCGAACTCCTCGTTGAACAGGTAGAACCTGTATATGAGGTCAGCCGCCTTGGGGATGTCGTCTGGCAGCGCCTTCCTAACGACTACGCTGGGCTCGTACACGCCGCGTCACCCCCGCTCGTAGTCTACGGGAGGCTTAGGTATTAGGCCGCTCTCCCAGAGCTTCTCATACTTGGCCCTAACCCTGGCGATGATCTCCCTGGCCCTCTCGAGTTCCTCGCGGTAGGTGGTGGTCCTCCTCGCCAGGCCCTGCTCCACGGCCTTGGCTGCGACGGCCGCTGCGACCCTCGGGTAGAGGTCCCACTCCTCCATGGTGGGTATTATGTAGTCCTCCCGCAGGCCCTTCTCCTCGGCGTACCTGGCTATCTCCTCGGCCGCGGCTATGGCCATCTCGTCGGTTATCCCCCTAGCCCTCACGTCTAGCACGCCCCTGAACACCCCGGGGAAGACGAGGCTGTTGTTGACCTGGTTGGGCAGGTCGCTCCTACCCGTTGCAACGATGGCGGCGCCAGCCTCCTTGGCCTCCCAGGGCCAGATCTCGGGTACAGGGTTCGCCTCGGCGAAAACTATAGCGCCCTTCGCCATCTTGGCCACCCACTCCTTCTTTATGACGCCAGGGCCGGGCTTGCTCGCCGCCACAACTATATCGGCGCCCACCAGGGCCTCGCCTGGGCCGGCGCCGGGCCGCAGGCCAGCCCCCTTGGTCTCAACGGCTATCTGGTACTTCCACGGGTTCCTCACCATGAGCTTGTCTATGTCCTCCCTGTCGGGGTGTAGCACGCCCCTACTATCTAGAACCGCGACGTTGCCAACGTCGACACCGTAGGCTTTGAGTAGCCTGTAGAGGGCCACGTTCGCCGCGCCAGCGCCTATGAGGACGATCCTAGCCTTGCGGAGGTCCTTCCCCACCAGCTTCACCGCGTTTATGAGGCCTGCCAGCGTCGCCGCGGCAGTGCCCTGCTGGTCGTCGTGCCACACCGGTATCTCGAGCCTCTTCCTGGCCTCCTCGAGTAGGTAGAAGCACTTGGGGCTCTCTATGTCCTCGAGGTTTATCCCGCCGAAGCTTGGCTCCACGTTCTCTAGTAGCTCGAGGAACTTCTCGGGGTCCCTAGCCCTGTGCACGAGCGGGACCGCGTCTACGCCGCCTAGGAACTTGAATATGAGGGCCTTACCCTCCATCACGGGGTAGGCGCCCTCGGGCCCTATGCTGCCGAGGCCCAGCACCCTGGTGCCATCGCTGACGACCGCTATGGTGTTCCAGCGGCTGGTCAGCTCGAAGCTCTCGTCGGGGTTCCTGGCTATAATCCTGCTTGGCTCGGCGACGCCCGGAGTGTACCATATGGCGAAGTCCTTGACCCGCCTGACTGGCACCTTCGGTATGGTCTCTATCTTGCCGCCGTAGAAGCGGTGCAGCTCCTTGCTGAGGGCGTACCAGTCAACCTTACCCTCCTCGCCGGGCAACACAACCACCCAGGTTAGACTCTCGCGGAGCCCGGGTTCGCCTAAGGACGTATATAATGCTTGAGGCCCGCAGACCAGGGCGTAACGCATATTAAGAGGCCGATTACTAGCCACCCCCAACGGGAGGAGAAGCGGCGGTCGTCTAGCCTGGACTAGGACGCCGGCCTGCCAAGCCGGAGGTCCCGGGTTCAAATCCCGGCCGCCGCACCACCTTCTAGACCGCTCGGGGGCTAGTGTAGCTACCGTGCATGCCAACCCCCCCATCCCCTGGGATGCCGCGCAGGCACTCAAAGATCGCTAGACGCGGGGGAACCAGTAGAACCGGGGGCTGACGATATAGTATGAGGGGGGTTACCGAAAAAGAACTGGAAATAGGGGAGTATTGGGATATCCGGGGAGCCTTAGGCTCCGCGGCGGGCTATGGCGAACGCAGCGGCTGCCAGCGATATGAGGCCTAGCGCCGTCCCGGCGGCGCCGAGGTTCCTGGCGGTTGACACCTGGCTCTCGGTCTTGCCGACCTTAGCGCTTAGGCTTGTGAGGTTCTGCTGTAGGCTCTGGGATAGGCTGTTGATGGCGTTTATGATCTGGTCTCCCTTGCTGTTGATGGCGTTTACTATGGCGTCCTGGAGGCTGGAGGCCTTACCGTCTAGGAGGGCTGATATGTTGACTAGTATCCTGTTGTTGCCATCGTTTATCGCGGCGATCAGGCTGCCGTTGACGTTGTAGAGGCCGTTTACGATCTGGTCTCCGAGGCTGGCCAGGTCGTCTAGGGAGGCGACTATCTGGCCGTAGCTGGTGTTTAGGACTGCCAGTATCTCGCCGCTCCTGGTCTCGATGAGCCCGGCCAGGCTGGCGTTGAGGGAGTCTAGCTTGGCCTTTATGATGCCGGTGTCGGTCGCTATCTGCGCTAGGGTGCCGTTCACGCCTACGAGGCCGCCGGATATGCTGCTGATGGCGCCCAGCACCTGGCTGAAGGGCTCGCTGGCAACGTAGACCTCGGCCTCGCCCCTGAGCTCGGGCGAGCCCGCCTCTAGGGAGACGGCCTTTATGTAGTGGTCGCCAACTGCCACTATGGGTAGGTTCACGTCTACCTCGAAGGCGCCGCTGGAGTTGGCCACTATCATGCTCAGCCAGTTGCCGTCAAGGTAGAGGTTGACAGTCTCATTAGCGTAGAAGCCGGTGCCGACCACGTGCAGCATCGCAGGCTGGCTGTCAACACTGGCAGGCGTCACGCTCAGGTAGGCTACAAGCTCTAGGTCCGCGTGGCCGTAGTACCTGTAGTCGAGGCTGACCGCGTCAACCGAGTAGGTGCCGCCGGGTATTAGCGGCACGGTGAAGCTGGCCTCGGCGGTGCCGTTCTCGTCGGTGGTCACAGTCGCTATTAGCTGGCCGTTGAAGGTCACGTTGAACGTGGTGTTGGCCGGGGCGCCGCTCAGGTAGACCTCGACCGTGTCGCCAACGTGGGCGGCACTCGGCTCTAGGGTCAGGTTGACGGGCTTCTGGACGGCGAAGAGGGCGGCGTTCGCCAGTATGCTGAACGCCGCATCTGTCCAGTAGGCCATGTCGGTCCACTCCTCGGGGGCCATGCTGGCTAGCAGCACGTACTTCCTGCCGTCGGGCAGCAGCTTGTAGCCTATCAGGTTGCCGACGTCACCGTAGCCCTGTATGTAGAGGTTGGCCAGTACTGTGCCGCTGAACTGGCAGAACCAGCTGAAGTCGCTCGCCGAGTCAGTGGTCAGCTGGACTATGTCGCCAACGTTGAAGTCCCTGGTTATCAGGTGCTTCGCCAGTATGTGAGCGTAGGGATAGGCTCCCCAGCTGTCGCTCTCACAGGCGGGGTCGCCGGTGTAGGCTGATAGCACCTTGATACCGTAGCCGTAGGGGCCCCAGTTGTCGAGCCATATCACGCTGATGCCAGCCTGCTCAGTGGCGTTCACGAACATCTCGAACTCGTCCTGGCTCGGGAAGGGGACGCCGTAGTGGCCAGCCCATATGGCCGCGTCGTAGAAGCCCGTGGCTACCGCAGCAGCTATATCCTCCACACTATCGAAGTCGTCGGCGTAGTAGCCTAGGGTCTCGAGGAACGCCTTAATCTCGCCAGCGTAGTCGTAGAGTATGGCGAACCTGGGTATCCTCTGGAGCACCACGTCTCCTAGGTTGGTGGTCTCATTCGCCGCCACGGTCACGTTTAGCGCTAGCTGCATGTAGCCGGGGGCCTCGAATACTAGGGTGTAGGTGCCCTCGGGCAGCCAGAACTCGAAATTGCCCTGCTCGTCTGTGACAGCGCTTATCGGCGTGCCGACAACGTAGATCTTAGCGCCGGCAATGTCCATGCCGTCGCTCCCGACGACGTGGCCGGCGACGTAGCCGTAGGGCTGCCTCTCCAGGTACACGGTCACGTTAGTGTAGAGCAGGGGCTCCACGCCAGTGGGACTGGCCTTGTGGGCGGCGAAGTCGGGGGTATAGCTGAGGCCAGCCATCTGGTAGGCGTACGCTACAGCGTTCACAAGGCTCTGCAGCGTGGAGTTGCTGTACATGCCATCGCCGCCCGGCTGCAGGTACTGCATGTAGTCGCTCTCGGCCCAGCTGCCCATGTAGATTATCGGGGCGGGGGTGGAGTTCACAACCACAGCGCTCGGCCCGCTGCTCCCGGAGGACTCGTCTACGAGGTCTGCTAGGATGACCATCTGGCTAGCGTTGTCGTCGGTGAACGCGTAGTACAGGTAGTCAGCATAGTAGGAGTTGTCCACGTCGGCCAGGTAGAACCAGGTGTCGCCGTCTAGCGGCACGCCCTGGAAGATCGGGTGCTGGAGGCCGGCCTCGGTCAGGTTCACCTTCACATACTCCGGGCTCGGGTAGCCGTAGCTATAACCGTCGGGGGCCGGTATGCCCAGGGCGGACTCGACCTCGTCGTTATGATAGTAGACTCCCTTGCCGCCGGTGGTTCCAGCGTATGAGGTGTCGAGTAGCACTATGGAGACGCCCTCGAACGCCAGCGATAGCAGGCTTATCACGGTGTCAGCTCCTGGGTCGCCGCCGCTGCTGCTCCAGTGATCCACCACGACCACAGCGGGGTTCACGAGGCCGCTGTTGTAGTCCTGGAGGAACTGGCTGGCACTATCGTACTCTACGACGTTGAACCCTGCCTGCTCCAGTATGTCGGGTATGTGATGGCCAGCGTAGGCGTTACCTATGACCACGACCGCGGGCGGTATGGGCTCTAGGGTGAAGTTGACCACGACGTGCTCCCCGGGGCCGACGAGCGCCTGGGCCTCGCCAGCCTGGTAGCCCTGCTTCCAGGCGTAGATAGTGTAGTTGCCGGGCGGCACCTCGACCTGGTAGTAGCCGCTGGCGTTGGTGGTCGCGTTGAAGGCCCCCATGGGGCCCACGGCTGTTACTAGGGCGCCCTCTATGGGCTGGCTGGTGTTGGCGTCGAAGACGTAGCCCTCTATGTAGCCGGGCTGGTTGGGTGTCAGCTGGAAGTTCACCACGACAGTCTCGTTCTCGTCAACGCTCACCTGCTGCTCAGCCGGGTAGTAGCCGGTGGCGTTGGCTACAACCGTGTAGGTGCCTGGCTCTACGCTTATCTGGAACCAGCCGTTAGCGTCTGTGACGGCGCTGGCGTTTGCCTCGACGGCGGTCACTACGGCGCCCTGTATGGGCTGCTGGGTCACAGCGTCATAGACGAAGCCAGCAATGGTGCCGTTGAGCAGTACAACCGTGACCTGGACCTCCTGGCTCTGGTAGCCCCAGGCCTGGAAGAGTAGTGTGTAGTTCCCGGGGTCTAGGGGTATCTTGAAGAAGCCGTCGTTGTTCACGCCGACAGTCTTGTTTATCTCCTCGACTGTGACGGTCGCCCAGGGTATGGGGCTCTGGTCCACGGCGTCGAGCACGTAGCCCTGCACGCCGCTCTTCTTGGCGTACTGCTGGGCTATCTGGACGGCCGCGGCGGCGTCTATCCTACCCCACCCGTAGCGGATGTCCTGGCCGGGGTCTCCCAGGTCGACCGCGCTCTCGTTCAGGATCTCGTACACCTTCTCGGGCAGGTCGGGTATGTTGAAGTCGGTCCAGCCCGCGGCCTGGAGTATCAGGGCGACGGTGCCACTTACGTGCGGCGTGGCCATGCTGGTGCCGCTCCAGGCCTCGTAGCCGCCTCCGGGCACGGAGCTCGTGATGCCGACTCCGGGCGCGCTGAAGTCTGGCTTGATGTACGTGCTGGGGTACTGGCCGAAGAAGGGCCAGTCGCTGGGCGGGCTGGGCCAGTTCACCACCTCACCGCTGCTGAACCAGGCGGGGTTGTCGTCCTGGTCGGTGGCGCCTATGCCGAAGACGCCCCAGATGTTCCCGGGGTTGCTAGAGGTTCCGGGGCCGTCGTTGCCTATGGCGGCCACGGGTATGATGTCGGCGACCAGCATGTCGTATATGGCTGGTAGGAGGTCGTTCCCATAGTAGCCGCTGGCACCCCAGCTCATGCTGACCACGTGGGCGGGTAGCCCAGTGGGGTTGCCGTCGCAATCGTAGGGGTCGACGGTCCACTCCATCCCGGCCAGCACCTGGGCGAAGGTACCGCTGCCGCCGGGTAGGACGAGGCCGTGCATGAGGGTGGCTCCGGGCGCCACGCCTATGAGTATGTTCTCTGTGTCGCCGCCTAGGGCGGTTCCGCTGGTGTGGGTGCCGTGGCCGTGGGTGTCGTGGGGCGTGCTACAGACCGGGTTACCGTTGCCGTCCCACTCCATCCAGCCGCCGGGGTAGTGGGGGTCGTTGGGGTCTAGAGTGAGCATCTTCCCGGCGAGGGCCGGGTGGCTTATGTCGACTCCGGTGTCGAGCACAGCTATCCTGATGCCCTCGCCCGTGTAGCCCATGGCCCAGGCGTCGGGGGCCCTTATCTTGAAGATGCCCCAGCTCTCGACCTGCTGGCCGGGCTTCACCTCAACGGGCTTCTTGCCGGGAGCGTCCAGCACGTGTACCTTGAAGTTGGGGAAGATCCTCACAACCATCGGGTTCTTGGCGAGATCGTAGACGAACTGGGCGGGCACCCTGGCCAGTATGACGTTGTCGAGCCAGAACCTGTGGAGCACCACGCCCTTGTGGGCGGCTATCAGCTGCACTATCGGCTCCTGGGTTAGCTTAGCCCAGCCCTTGAGGGCGTTGACGGCGGCCTGGTAGTGGCCCCTAACCTGCTCGACAACGTCCTGGGGTAGCGGCTTCAGGCGTATCACGACCTCGACGTAGTCGGTGGGCCTGGCCTTCTCGAGCTCGCTCAGTATGGCGGGGTCGATCTTGTAGACCCAGGGGCCCTTGTTGCTGGCAGCGTAGACGCTATTATAGGGGTGGCTGCCCGTGTGCCCGCTCCACGCCGCGGCTAGCGGGGCCGCGTATGCCAGTATCATCGTTAGGGCTAGGGCTAGCGATGCAGCCCTGACTAGGGTGTCGCGCGTGTGCAAATTTCCACCCCAACAGGCCAGCCTCCACGGCGGAGAGACCCCCTTAATAAGCTAAACTTAGTAGAGAGAAGTAATCCCTGTGACCCTGAAGAGTGCTCACAAATGCTCGGAAACCGTAAGAATAGCCCTTATACATAAACATATCGATGTATAGGTAAAGCTATACGTATAGAGGTTAACGGGTTAGGGTAGGGCTGGAACGCCACGCGGCCCCCAGAAGGCCGGGGCCGGTATTCCTGTTAAGCCGATAAACCCGGTTTGCGGCCCCCGGAAGCCTGGGGATGACGTATAGGAAACCGGGGCCAGGCCGCCTAGCGGCGGCTGGTGGCCGGGGACTCTCGCTGGCCGACCCGAGCCCAGTACTTGTATGCCCTAACTATGCTCGAGTCGATCTTCACGGTCTGCAGCGACGCTATCGTGGCGTAGTCGGTGACCCCCTCTATTCCCGCTATCTCCTCCACAGCCCTGGCGGCCTCGCCCTGGCTGGGGGCTAGCACCTTGGCTAGAAGCTGGTAGTCGCCCGCTACCTCGTGAATCTCGACTACGAAGTCTAGCTCGCCGAGCTTTTCCCGGACACGGCCCAGCATGCCCGGCTTGACCTTCAGGAAGACGAACAACACTGTGGAGAGGCCCAGGGGAGACGGGTCTATCAGGGCCCGGAACCCCCTTAGTATGCCGAGGGAGGAGAGCTTCTTCACCCTAATGTATATCGTGGCCTCGCTCACTCCCAGGATGCTGGCGAGCCTGCGCCAGGGTATCCTGGCATCGGACTCGAGGTACTCGAGGATCTCTATGTCCCTGTCATCCGGGCCACCCTGCACGTCCAGGCCAGCACCCCCCGCCTAGCCCAGGCGTCTCGGGGATAATAGTGTTGGCGGACAACTATGACCGGCCAGGCTCCAGTATCTATTCTGAAAACCCTAGGAGTCGCAGTAGCCTCAGGGCGAGCCTAGGCCTCCTCGAGAGCTCCCGGAGTATGACGGCCTTCCTCAGGCTCCCGAGTGCAACCTCCGCGTGCACACGGGGCGGTATCGAGGCCAGCAGGCTGGCCCTCTCGCCGGGCTCCATGCGACGGACCCTCTCTAGCACCCTCCTCTGGGCGGCCACGGCCCTGGCGGCCGGTATGGCCTTCTGGGCCTCGAGGGGGTCGCCACCGCTCGCCAGGGCGCCCGCAGCGGCGGCGCCGCTGGCCATGGAGGGCCGTATGCCCTCCCCGGTTAGGGGCAGCACGAAGCCAGCAGACTCCCCGGCCACGGGTATCCCCGCCAGGCTCGACAGCCTGAGGCCCCCCACTGCTATAGGGGCGCCCCGGGGCCTCGTGGCGGGCTCCGCCCTGCAAGGTAGCCGCCGCACCCACCTGTCGAGCCTCCCCCGGAGGCTCTGGGGGTCGGCGTAGCCGCCCAGTCCGACCTGGAAGAGGCCCCCGGGCGCGGGGAAGAGCCAGTAGTAGCCGACTAGCCTCGTGTCGAAGTCTATCAGCAGCTCCTCGGGGTCGGCGCAGCCCTCTGGCAGTCGGACCTCGTACTCTAGAGCGAAGATCTTCTCCCCCGGGTAGTACGCGTTGCCGACCGCCGCGAGGCTTCTCGACGGGTCGAGCCGCACCAGCCCCCGGCCGGGTATGCGGGCCTCGCCCCTGTGGGGTAGCAGGGGGGCCCTGTACGTCACCTCGGCCCCCGCCTGGGCGGCGAGCTCCTCGAGGAAGTCGGGCTTGTCAACTATGTAGCCGCTCAGCCACCCCTCGATCCTAATGGCCTCGGAGCCGTCCACGAGCAGGCGGGCGCGCCTTATGCGGGCGACAACGCTCCCCCGGGGGATCGGGGCCGGCAGCCACTCGGCGTCTGGCACGCCCCAGCCGCAGGGCTTGACTGCCGGGCGGGGGTTGGCCTCGAGTATGACGACCCTGTAGCCTAGGCGGCCGAGCCTGTAGGCCGCCGCGACGCCGGCCGGCCCCATGCCTGCTATGGCGTAGTCGTACCCGGCTACGCGTGGCACCCGGCGCACCCCGCCGTGGGCTCGGCGGCGCTCGCGGGAGACATTTAAGGCCGGGTAATACTTGCATCTTCCTGGAGGCCCGCTGGGTAGGCGGGTGTTGCGATGTGGCAGCGGCTGGCGAGCGCATTGCGCTGTACAAGTACAAGGCGGTATTCCTCGACTCGGTGCACAGGTTCATACCAGTCAACGAGGTGGAGTACGCGATACTCCAGACGCCATTCTTCAGGAGGCTCCACGAGGTCAGGCAGCTGGGCTATGTGTACCTAGTCTTCCCATCGGCAAAGCACAGCAGGTTCGAGCACACCCTCGGCGTGATGCACGTTGCCAGTAGGATAGCGGAGAGGGTGCTGGCCTCCGGCGGGCTCGGCTACCTTGTCAACAAGAAGCCGGGGCCCGAGGCTTTCGTCGAGCTGGCGAGGGTGGCCGGGTTGATACATGACATAGGGCACCCCCCCTACAGCCACACGCTCGAGAGGCCGCTCGAGAACGCCGTGAGGAACCCGGAGGACTTCTCGCTAGACCCGTCAAAGGTGCCGCGGGTGGACTGGGGTAGGGTGGGGAAGTACCACGAGTTTGTGGGGAGCAGGTTCTCCCTCGCACTGGCCAGGCGGCTCTCGCGGGAGCCCCCCAGGGGGGTTAACGGTGAGGAGGCTGCGGGCCTGGTCGAGGCCGCGGCGGCCGCAGTGTTCGGCGTGGACCTCACTGGCAGGGCCAGGCAGACGCTGGACGACCTGGGCCTCGAGGAGGCGGCGGTCGGGGTTGTGGGTCAGATAATATCGCATAGGTTCGCCGACGCCGACAGGGTGGACTACCTGATTAGGGACGCTCACAACACGGGTGTGGTCTTCGGCTTCATAGACCTCGAGAGGCTGATCCATGATATACGCCTCGAGCGGAGCGGCGACGGCTTCTCGGTGGTCTATGGGCCGAAGAGTATACCGGCCATAGAGGACCTGTACGACGCCAGGTTCAAGATGTACAGGAGCGTGTACCTCCACCACAAGGTTGTCGGCCTCTCGGTGGCCCTCCGCCAGGTGGTGTCGCTCCTCTTCGGGAGCTGGCGGGAGGTGCTCCCTCAGCACCTGCTGGCCTGCGTGGGCAGGCCGGAGGACTTCCTGAACCCAGACGTGCTAGCGGGCCGCATAGGGTCCGGGTGCATGTACTGGGATGACAGCGAGTTCAACCTAATGGTTAGGGGCCTCGCCAGGCTGGGCGGCCAGCGGGCCAGGTGGGCGAGGGCCCTGGGGGATTCGAGGGACCTGCTGCCCATCAGCCTGATCAAGAGGCCCGACAGGATAGTGGCAAGGGTCGTGGAGAGGGTGGGCGTGGAGAGGGCTGGCTGCGCCATAGAGCAGGCCATGGACAGGCTCGGGAAGGAGCGTATAGTGGAGGAGCTCTTCAGGGTGATAGCCGGGGTGGAGGGGGTCCACCAGGACTCCCTGACCGAGAGGATCGGCGGGTCGAGCCTCCCAACGCTCCCCGGGGGCCTCTACAGCTTCTACCTGGAGAGCACCCTCAGGACGGCCTCGATGCCCCTGCCGTACGTGTACGCCTACTCCCACGAGGAGAGGGAGCACAGGGAGGCGTACAGGTACGCTGAAAGGATTAGGGGTGAGGTGGCGGAGTGGATAGCGAGGCACGCAGAGAGGGCGGCCTCCGCATGCTAGCCCTCACTATCCTCGCCCAGCCTAGCCAGTATCTCCCCTACGAGGCTCTCGGGCGGGCCGCCGTTCATGCGGGCCTGGCGGGCCGCCTGGGCCAGGGCCTCGGGGCGGGCTAGGAGCCACTCGGCGTTCCTCTTCACCCACCCGTCGGGGGCCCTCGCCGCTATCAGGGCGAGGCCGCGGCGGGCGCACTCCACCCCCCGGCACCCCGCCAGCCTCTCGGCGGCGACAACCAGCGCCGCAGGCCGGAGCCTCTCAAGCACCCACAGCCCGGCACGCAACCCTAGCCACCCTCGCCCGGGGTTGTCTAGTCTGCCAGCTACGGCTGGCCCCTGGATACCCTGGGTTGTAGGGTGGAGTTGGCGGGGGAAAGGAGGTATGCCTGCCGTGATACACTCGGGGGGTCGGGCGTATTTATCATGCCCGGGCTGGACTCCCCAGCCGAGGCCTGAGGGGTGGACTTGCAGTGGAGCCCCTGTGGAACTGGTATGTTGAGTGGGAGCTACCTGGAAGCGGCCACCTCTTCCATAAGAGGGAGCTTATATGCCACTGCCGCAGCCCATACCAAGATATAGAGGTGGCGGTTCTCGACCCTCTGGGCAAGGCCCTGATCCTGGACGGTAAGATACAGAGCGCCGAGCTCGACGAGCACGTCTACCACGAGGCCCTGGTCCACCCAGCCATGATACTCCACGGCTCGCCTAGGAGGGTCCTCATACTCGGCGGAGGCGAGGGGGCGACGGCCAGGGAGGTTCTAAGGTTCCGTACGGTGGAGGAGGTTGTGATGGTCGACATTGACAGGGAGGTGATCGAGGCCTCCAAGCGGTACCTGCCGGAATGGCACCGGGGCGCCTTCGGGGACCCGAGGCTCAACCTCGTGATAGGCGATGGCCTGGAGTACGTGGAGGAGGCCTCGAGGAGGGGGGAGGGCTTCGACGTGGTGATAGCCGACCTGGCAGACCCCACGGAGGGCGGGCCGGCGTACAAGCTCTACGTGAGGGAGTTCTACGAGAAGGCCAAGACCATCCTGAGGAGCGGGGGCGTGTTCGTGACCCAGGCCACGAGCCTGTCCTACGACATATCAACCCACGCCATCATAAGGAATACTATAGCCAGCGTTTTCAAGCACGTGGCCAGCTACACGGTATTCATAAAGAGCTTCGACGACGAGTGGAGCTTCGTCATAGCTAGCGACGACAAGGACCCGGCCACACTTACACCGGAGAGAGTGGGCGAGGCCCTCCCGGGCCTCGTCGAGGGGGAGAACCGGTTCTACGACCCCGAGAGCCACGCGAGAATGTTCAGCCTACCCCGCTACGCCCGCGACATCCTGGCGAGGGAGAAGAGGGTGGCCACGCTCGACAACCCCGTCTACGTGCCGGTCTAGCGTGTTCCCGGGGGGTGGCCACCCTGGCCCAGCCTAGGCCGCGCGAGCTGCTAGCCGCCCTGGCAGTCCTAGCCATAACCTGGGGGCTGGCGGCGCTACTCATCCTGGCGGACGACGAGAAGCTCGTGCTAGCGGTGCTACGGCTTCTAGCAGCGGTCTCCCTGGCGGCGGTGGGAACGCTCGCCGCGGCATCCATAGTCTACTCTAGAGGCTGACCCCCCAAGCCCCCCGGGCAAACGCCACGCTGGGCCCGGCCCGGCGGCCATCCCGGCGTTTACTACTATCCGTCCTCGGGGCCACGTTGCCGCGATTCAGGGGTAGACACGAAGCCCACCGGGGGGAGGAGCTCGCCCTCCCCAACAGCGAGCGCGAGGCCCTCCGGGGCCACGCTGCAGCGCCCCAAGCGCTCGAGAGCGCCACCCTCCCCCCGCAGTAGGAGGGCCCAGGCGCGCAGGAGCTCGTCCACCCCCAGCACAGTAGGCTCGCACGGGCGGCCGTCTACAACCCGCACCGGCCAGTCTGGGAGGGCCCTCGAGAGGGGGACCAGCAGGCCGTCCAGGTTGTATGACAGGATCACCCCGCCATACAGGGCGGCCAGCACCCTCGCAGCCCGGAGAGGGTCGCCGACCGGGAGGCTGGAGCCCTCGAGGGCCTCACCCACGAGCCGGACTATCCCCACATCGGCCTCCAAGCCTGGCAGGGCCGCCGATACGAGTAAGGGGCCAGCCCAGGCCAGCACGGCGGTTCTGGATACCATTAATCCCGAATCTTCGCCCACGTGCTATGCACCTCCTGGGGAGGGTGCTAGTGGGCCTTGTGAGAGGTGGAGGCCCCCCTTTAGGTCTATGGCCCTCTGTCCAACCCTGGGGTAGGGTGGCTTTTAGATGTTAGCTAAAGGAAGCAACAGACGAGAAGGTGGTAGGCTTAGGAGAAGCTCAAATACCCCTAAAGTAAGCCTCGAGATAAACGGATGGGAGAAGGTGGACGGAGAACGTGGAGGAAGGCCTTTGGAGCCGCTGGACGTCACGCCGGCGGTGCCCGTTTACCCAGGGGAGGCGGCTTTCATACTGGATATCTGGATATTATGGTGGAGGACAAACCGGGCGTCCTAAAGAATATCCTGGAGCGCGTCTACGAGCTGGGAGGTAATGTCGTGAAGCTTCTAGGTTACAGGATCCCCGAGGAGGCCGCTCCCAGGGGGCGTGTTGTAGTATTTGTAGCATTTCGGGCTGGGAACCTTGGGGGGTCAGGGAGCTATTGGCGAGGTTGCTAAGGGATACCGAGGGTGTCATAGGCGAACCAGAGGTATACGGGCCATACGAGGGCCCCTCGATAGCGGTGGCACCAGCTCTTGGAGCGCTGACCACCTCTGCTAGGCACGGGTCCGCCAGGGCCCTAATTATAAGGTCCGCAACACTCCAATATATAAGTGGACACGCTGTACTGGACATTCCCCTCCACTAGTAGGCCCCTAGCACTCCAGGCCCTCTACATGCTAGGCCGATTCATAGGGGGTACCTCTGCACATTCGCCCACACGCTGTTATCGATGAGGGAGGGGGGCGCTGGGGAGGAAGACTCTAAAGGGAATATTGAAGAGGCACTCAAGGCAATGCTTGCTGCCGGGTGGGCCACTGGCTACAGGCTAGACTTCGAAGGTGGGGGTAGAAACGTCGGCAGCGCCAGGATCAAACTCTACGGCTATTGGCTGAGGCCGCCCAGAGTGAGTGGCTCGGGCTACGTGGACCCCCTCACATCCGGCATTATAGAGGAGATACTAGAATTGACGTATGGACGCACCTGGAAGGCTAGGCTTGCAGAGTATAGGCCGGGCAGGGAAGGGGAGTTCGGCTCGGAGCACCGGTATGAGGTGACACGATCCTAGCTTGAGATGGGGTTTAGGAGTTATCCCCTGCTGGAGGCATATAGGGCTAGTTGTGTGTTTGTGTGTTCAGGGGGTAGATCACGGGCGGCTAGGTGGGGGCATTCGAGGCTTGCCGTCTCTCAGGATTTAGACTTTCCAGATCCTCGCGAGCGGCCGCGTAGTGTTTGTAGGCTTGGTAGACAAGCGTTAGGGAGGTGGTTGCAGCAATAACGATCACCGCTATGTAGGATAGCCAGTCGTGGATGAGGCGTTATAGCATGCTTGGGTTTATGACTATCCTGTAGACGCCTGACTCCCTCACGTCAACGGGGGCAGGGTAGAGGATTATGGAGCCCTTGCAGACTACCTGAACACTATACCTGCCTGCCAGCACGTATGCAGGCTTGCTCGGCTCGGCGCTTGTCGTATAATACTGGGAGAGCTTTAGGACTACATAGGCATCCTTTACCATCTCGCCGTTGCCGTCGACTACAATGAAGGTGGCCTCGACGGGTATCCGCGATAGTGCCACCTGCAGGCTCATTGAGGAGTTTCTAGGTGTGACCTGGATGGTTCTTGGGTAGTAGTATGATTTGAGGGGGTTATTGAGATAGTATAAGTTATCCCTTGTAGCAGTACGAGCTGTGCGGCTCCACTCGCCGCTAGTATTGTAGTATTGCCCAGGCCCAGGGTCTGGTAGAGGGGGCCTGACACAGTTATTGACACGGGAACCAGGGCGCCGGTTATAGAGTCTACGAGGCTCATTGTCACCCTAGAGAGTTTCCTGGATATGTTTATGGTGTAGGTGTTGCCCGTAACGTCTATGGTGACGTTCTTTGGCTCGAAGCCGGGGGCCACGACGTGAATGACGTATCTACCCGAGGTGATCCTTAGTTGGGTGCCTCCCTCGGGTGGTGTGTCGACCGTGGCCTCGTAGGGTATTTCGCTGGAGGTTACCGTGGCCTTGGCCGGTATTGGGATGCCGGTCTCGCTGTCGACAACCCTCATGAGCAGGGTCGTCGCGTGCATCTCCAGGGTGAGGTTGGCCTCTAGGGTGCCGCTGGCTTCTCCAGGCGATGGTATCGTGAGTGGTGCCGTGTAGTTCTCGTATGCGCTGGCCGTGGCCTGGAGGGTGTAGGACCCCCAGGGCGCCTGGAGTACAGCCACCCCGTCGGGCCCGGTTTGAGAGGAGTACGAGCCTGTCTGGCCCTGGAGCGAGATGAGGGGCCGGTGACGTAGGCGCCCGTGGCTCCATCCCTCACCTCAACCCTGACGGTGACGAGTAGCCTGTGGAGCGTCACGGTGAGGCTAGCCGGGGGACTCCCCCGGCTTGACGTTTAGGGTGACCTCACGGTAGCCGGGGGTGCTGATTGTGACTGTGTACTCCTCGTCGACGCGCAGCGCCAGCGTGAGGTTTCCAGCCCCGGAGGCCGTCTGGGCGTCGCCAGACTCGCCCGAGAATGCCGTGGCTGTGACTGTAGACGCTGGCGGGCAGCCGGAGTCACCGTCCACGACGGTGAGGGTGACGGGGACTCGGACCCTATCGAGGCTAGCGTTGACCTGCACGAGGGCGCCCGGCTGCAGGTAGACTGTGGTGGTGTAGGCCTCGTAGTAGGGCGCCGTCACGGCCACCGTGTAGTAGCCCCAGGGGAGCTCGTAGTCCACGCCGGGCTCCAGTGTCGAGTTGACCGGGCCAAGGAAGACTATGCTGGCCCCCGCCACGCTCTTGCCAGTGAGGGAGTCGGTCGGCGTCACCCTGACCTTGCCCGTGGCCCTCTCCAGGTGGAGGGTGATGCCGCTGTTGGAGCCCCGCGTGTCCACGGCTAGGGTGGTGTCGCGGTAGAAGCCCTGGAGGGCCCCCGATGCCCTGACGTGCACGTAGAGCGTCCACGGCTTGGGGGCCTCCAGGCGTATCTGCCCGTCGCCCGAGTGGCCGGAGGCTACGAGCACCGTGGAGCCGCTGGTGTTGAGGAGCGCCACAGCGCCGCCGCCGATGTACGCTGAGGAGGCCCACCCCCCGAGGCCTAGAAGCCTGCAGGGGCACCAGGTTAGGTTCTGTCACGTAGCCTCCAGCGGGCTGGGCTGCCCGGGCTGCAGGCGGCCGCCAGCCGCCCCCAGGTGGGGGGCCGGAGCGGCTAGTGCTACTAGGAGGGCTGCGAGGGGCAAGGCGAGCGCTAGCCGGGCCCTTGCTGGCGCTACGCGGGGCACCCCACTATTCCCGGGTGCTCCGAGGTGAATATGTTCTACCCTAGCTCCCCTTCAGGGCCTCGCCCAGCACGGCGGCGAGCTCCTCCTCAAGCCTGGAGCGGGCCTCCCGTGGGAGCCTGAGGCTGGCCCTCGGCCCGCGGCCGCCCCCCCTGCCGCCTAGGCGCGCCGCCAGCTCCCTGGCGACGGCTCCCAGGTCGACCCTCCCGGCGGCCGTGCTGCCGGCTGCGATCTCAACCTGCAGGCCGTCCCCAGAGTCTATGAGGGCGGCTGCCACCAGCTCTGGGTGCCTGCTGGTGAGCCTCCTGAGCACCTCCTGGGCAGCCTTCCTGTCGGGCTCCGGCATTTCGAAGGCTAGCGTCTTCAGGCCGTCCACCTCCCTGGCCGTGGCAGCCCTAGCATCGAGGGCGTCGAGGAGCAGGCTGCGGTACCTGCGGAGGCTCTCCCTCAGCCTCCTCTCCTCCTCCAGGAGCCCCGAGAGGCGCCTGGGCAGCGACTCCGGGTCGCCCCCAGCCAGCCTGGCGGCCTCGGAGAGTATGCCCTCGAGCCTGGCAGCCTCCTCCGCCACCCTCGTCGCCGCCACGTACTCTAGCCTCACGACCCCGTCCTGGATCCTCTCGGCCCTCACTATCTTGATGGCCCCGGCCTCGCCGGTGTTAGCCAGGTGGGTGCCGAAGCAAGCCTCGACGTCCCAGTCCTCGACCTCGAGGATCCTTATCTTGGGCTCCATGGGGACCCCGCCCTGGTAGATCCGGAACCCGTACCTCCTCTCGGCCTCGTTCCTGTCCATGACCACCGCCCGGACGCGCCTCCTCTCGTCGACCACCCTGTTGGCCAGCTCCTCTATCCTCCGGATCTCCTCCCTGGTGAGGGGCCTGTGGTGGGTTATGTCGAGCCTGGCCTTCTCCACGGTCTTCTCGGCGCCAGCCTGCCAGACGTGGTTCCCGAGCACCCTCCTGGCCGCCCCCAGCACTATGTGGGTGGCCGTGTGGTGCCTCATGAGCCTGTACCGCCTCACCCAGTCTATCTCGCCCTCGACCTGGTCGCCCCTGGAGGCCTCGACGGGCCTGTCGAGGACGTGCACTATGACACCGCCGACCTTGTGCGTCTCGACGACGCGGGCCTCGCCCCAGGGCCCCCTGACGACGCCAATGTCGTAGTCCTGGCCTCCGCCCTTCGGGTAGAATGCGGTGGCGTCGAGGACCAGGTACCTGCCGTCGACCACCGCCACCACGCGCGCCCTGAACCGGCGCATGTAGGGGTCCTCGTGGAAGAGCCTCCTCGTCTCGGGCAGGCCGGCCACGGCCCTGGCCACGTGGTCTGGCAGCTCGGGCCTCTCGCCGATGGCTCTCACGCGCTCCGGCGCCTTATGCCTGGCTGCGACTATGCTGTAGAAGTTGTGGGGGACCTCAACCTTGACCCCCCGCCTGGCCGCCTCCTCTGCCACGACCTCGGGCGGGACGCCGTGGCTGTCGTAGAGTGTTATCAGGTCGTCGAGCGTTAGGGTCCTCTTGCGCTTCAGTAGCTGGGCGAGGAGCCGGGCGCCCTTCTCGAGAGTCTCACGGAACCTCCTCTCCTCCAGGGAGACGGCGTCGAGTATGTAGCTCCTCTCCTCCCGCATCCGGGGGAAGTCGCCCGCCCAGAACCCTATCTGGAGGTCGACGAGGCTGGCCAGGTCGACGTCGGCTCCCAGGAGCCTCATCTGCCTGAGAGCCCTCCTTATGACCAGCCTGGCCAGGTAGCCCTCGCCAGTATTGCTGGGCACCACGCCGTCGGCCAGCATCAGGGCTATGGTCTTGGTGTGGTCTAGCACGCTGTAGAGCCTGGCCTCCCTCTCCAGCACCGCCCGGGCCTCCTCGACGTCCATGCCGGAGGCCCTGGCCACCCTGGTATAGTAGGCCTGGAGGCTCTCGGGGTCCTCGGGGTCCAGGCGCCCGGCGGCCCTGAAGGCCGCCCACATAAGATCCTCGGGGGGCTCCTCCACGCCGAGTAGGCTGCGGAACCTGCCGAGGAGGTCGCCGTATATGGCATGGAAGGCCGTGGGGGTCTTCTGTGTGAACCACGCTATCCTCTCAACCCCGTAGCCGGTGTCCACGATGCGGAGCGGTATGGGCTCGTACCTGCCGTCGGCCACCTTGTACTGCATGAAGACTAGGGTGGCGAGCTCCAGGCCCCCCACGGCGACCTCGAAGCTGGGCCCCGCGTTTCCGCCGCCCTCCCACCAGCTCTCCTTGAATACTATCATCTCGGGCGGGATGCCGACCTCCCGGGTGAAGAACTCGAAGGCGTAGCGGGCCGTCTCCTCCTTCCAGTAGACCCTCTTGTCTGGGTAGTTGAAGGCGTGGTGGGCGGCCATCTCGAAGGACGTCAGGTGCCTCCCTATGGTGAGGCCGACGTTGTCTATATCCTCGAGCCTGACGCTGGGCTGGCTTATGACCAGCGGGTTCGCGGGCGGGGGCACCAGGCCGCTGGTCACGTGGGGCTGGAACACCACTATACTCGCTATCGTGAGGTACAGGTCCTCCCTCCACCTCGCCACGACGGGCCTGGGCTCCACGGGCTCGTGGCCGTGCCTCTGGAAGAAGCCTATGAACGCCCTCCTAGCGTCGCCCACGCTCATGGGGCCCCGGGAGCGTATGCGGTCGAACCAGTACTCCACGCAGGGCGCGTCCTGGCAGGTGTCGAAGTCCGGGTTGAGGGTCCAGAAGTACTCGCCGCCGACCCTGCACCTCCTCCGCTCGAAGCCCTCCTCGCGGAAGAACTCGAGGGCGTACTCCCTGCTGTCCGCCTGGGCCAAGCGCCGTACACCCAGCCCAGCGCCGCTGGGGGACCTCAAAAACGCTACCTACGAACCCCCAGGCCTGGCAGGTCGAGCCTCAGGAGCTGGAGTATGGGGAGGACGCTCCTAGCCCTCTCCAGCCTCCAGGGCTCGAGGGGGGCCTCGACGTAGCCGGGCCAGGGGCCCGCCTCCGCCACCTGGACACCCAGCGGGTCTACGAGCGTGGAGCGCCCGGTGAACCTGGGCCCCGCGAGGGCCGCGACGGCGACGTACACCGTGTTCTCGTGGGCCCTGGCCCTGGCTAGGGTGTGGAGCGTCTCCTCCTTGAGCGGCCCCGAGTACCAGGCGGCCGGGTATACTATGAGCTCCGCGCCGGCGAGCGCCTGCGCCCTGGCCAGCTCGGGCACCCTGATCTCGAAGCATATAGCAAGGCCCAGGCGGACGCCGCAGGCGTCCACGGGCTCGAACACGCTCTCCCCGGGGGCTATCTTGGCGCTCTCCCTATAGCCGTAGGCGTCGAAGAGGTGGGTCTTACGGTAGACCCCGGCCACGCCCCCGCTCGGCCTGATCACCGCTGCGGAGTTGTACACCCTACCATCGGGGGCCGGCTCGAAGAAGGTGGCCACGACGCAGGCCGAGTGCTCGCTGGCAAGCCTCTCAGCCTCCCTCAGCCAGGGCCCGGGCTCCTCGACGCTCTCGGCCTCGGAGCGCAGCCTCTCGAGGGGCGTGTCGGTGGGGTCTAGCATGGCGTACTCCGGCATCGCTATTATGGTTGCCTCCCTCACCCTCCCGGCCAGCCCGCGGAGCCTCTCCAGGGAGACGCTCTTGGAGGGGCTGGCCTCGAGCTGGATCAGGCCTATGACGGCTTCCCTCAGGGCCACTCACCCCTCTCTATAGCGTCGAGCATGCCCCACACGGTCTCGTAGAGGAAGAACGCCCTAATGTAGCCGCCGGCCTTGTAGAGCTTCGACGCCTCCCCATCCCTGGCGGCGAGCAGCCTGGAGGCCTGCACGGGGTCCCTCACGCCGCGGGCGTGTATCTCGGCCAGCGCGTCCATCCACCTCCGGAACACCTCAACCTGAACCTCGAGCTCCCTGGCCCCCTCGGGCCAGACGCCGAAGTGAGTGGGGGCGACCATCCCCGGCTCGAGGCGCCTCATACGCTCCAGGCTCTCCAGGTAGAGCTTGGGCTTGAGGCGGGGCGGCGTCGTCGGCGCCCTGGCTGTGCCAGCGGCGGTCTCTAGTATGACCCCGGCCGAGTCGCCGGTGAAGAGGACGCCCCTCTGGGGGTCGTATATGCTCTGGTGGTGGCTGGCGTGGCCCGGCGTGTGGAGCACCACCAGCCTACGCCCCCCGGGGAGGGGTATCTCCCCGCCATCACTTGTCTCCACGAGGGACTCGCGGGGCACCGGCTTCGGCTTCCCGTAGACGTCGGCCATGTCGCCTAGGACCTGCCTCGATGACTCCCAGAGCCTGGTGGGGTCGGCCAGGTGGGGCGCCCCCCGGGGGTGGACGTACACCTTGACCCCCGGGTTCTCCTCGGCCAGGTGGCCGGCGGCCCCCGCGTGGTCTAGGTGGACGTGCGTCACGATCACGGCCTCGAGGCGGAGGCCCAGCTGCTCCAGGCTCCCGGCGAGGAAGTCCGCCGACGAGGCGGGCCCCGGGTCGACTACTGCGGCCCCACCGCCGGGGAGGGGTAGGACGTACGAGGCTATCATGCCCGGCATGAGGGCGGACCACACGTCGACAACGTAGACGTCAGCGTCTGCCACGTATACCGGCAGCGGCACCCGCGACACCGGCAGCCGGGGGTGGCGCCATAGGATATAATCGTGAGTGGAACCCGGCCCCCGCAGGCCCCAGCAGGCGGAAGGGTGCTCCGGGAATGCCGCTCATACTAGCGGGGGCGGGCGTCTACCCGGGGAGCGTCACGAGCGAGGTGGCGGGCCTGGTGGCGTCGGCCGACCGGGTCTACGTTGACACGTACACGATGCCCGGCGCCGACTGGCTCCTGGCGTGGGCGAGGAGGGTTGCGGGGGAGAGGGTGGCCCCCGCGTCGAGGGAGGCGCTCGAGGCGAGGGCCCGGGAGGTGGTCGAGGAGGCTAGGAGGGGCACGGTGGTCGTGCTGGTGCCCGGGGACCCCCTGATAGCGACGACCCACGTCTCGCTCCTGGTCGAAGCCGCGGGGAGGGGTGTCGAGTGGCGGGTCGCCCCGGGGGTCTCGGGGGCGGTATCCGCGAAGGTGCTGAGTGGGCTCCAGTACTACAGGTTCGGGAGGACGGTGACAATACCCGGGCCCTGGAGGGGGGTTAGGGCTGTCAGCGTGGTATCCCAGATATACGGGAACCTGTGCGTGGGCCTCCACACGCTAGCGCTGCTGGACGTCTCGGAGGACGGGAGCCAGCTCCCCCCGGCTGCCGGGGCTGGCACTCTGGTCGAGCTTGAGGGGGAGCTGGCCAGGGATATGGGCGTCGAGGAGGGCGTGCTGCCCGGGCTGCTCGCGGCGGTCGTGGAGAGGGCTGGAACCCCCGAGGCCCGGGCCTACTGGGGCACCCTGGGGGGGATAGCGTCGGGGGGCGGCTCCCGGGCGCCCTCGAGCATAGTCGTCGCTGGTATAGTGCACCCGACCGAGGCGGACGTGCTGGAGGGGCTCTACGGCGTCTCGAGGGGCGAGGTTGAGAGGCACAACGCCGCCCTCCGGGAGTCGAGGCTCAGGGCGTGCCGCGTCTACGAAGCGCTGGCCCTATAATCCCAGGCGGCCTCTCCACCCCCAGCCTCCTCATGACGGCCCACGCGGCGGCCTCGGCCAGAGCCAGGGGGCCCGGGAGCCCGGCGCGGGGGCGGGCCCGGCCCCTCCTCAGGCTCTCCACGAGAGCCTCAGCGCTACCCTCATCCGGCGCCTCCATCGCGGCGCCGCAGAGCTCCCTGGGGACGTGGGCGTCGCTCCCGCTGGTGGGGGGCAGGCCCAGCTGCTCCGCGGCTAGGATCGCTGGCAGGTTGAGGGGCGGGGGCCCCCGGAGGTTCCAGGCCTCCACGGCGTCCCACAGGCCCGTCTCGCCCCCAAGCCTGAGCCTGCGGCCGCCCATGCCGTGGCGCCAGGTCACGTAGGGGTGAGCGGGCACGAGTATGCAGGCCTCGGCGTCGGCCCACTCGCGCAGGACCTCCGGGTGGGCGCCGGAGGGGGGCTCCCTGCCGGGGGGCTGGGTGCAGAGTGCCAGCACGTCGCCCCAGCTCGTCCGCACCTCGACCCCGGGGACCACTATGACGCCCAGGGAGAGGCGGGTCGAGGCCTTGTAGGCGCTTATCCCACCCTCTATCGTGTCGTGGTCCGTCACTGCGACGGCGCCGCAGCCCCTCCTGCGGGCTAGGCGGACCAGCTCGAGGGGGGTGAGGTACCCGTCGCTCGCCGTGGTGTGGGAGTGTGTCTCGAATAGGATAACGCTCACCCCAGCAGGCCTGCAGCCCTAGCCCTCTCCTCGACCACCCTCAGCGCCCTCTCAGCGTCGCCCGCTGCCCAGGCTATGCCGAGCCTCTCCAGGGTCTCGGGTAGGGGCACGCCCAGCGTCTCGTGCCAGCCGCGGAGCCTGTAGTACTCGCGGATAGCCTCCCTCTTGTCGTCCTCGCCCAGGAAGGCGGCCACGCCCTTCAGGGGGCCCGTCGGCTGCCCCTTCATCCACTTGGGCGGCACATCATCGTGCACGGGGGGGAGCAGCCAGTCGAGGGCCGCGTGTATCCTAGCCAGCGCCTCCGCCCTCTGGGGGGCCTGGTAGAGCTCGTCAAGGCTCCTCTCGGCGCCGGTGACCAGCCTGTAGAGCTTGGGTAGCTCGCTGCTCGGGTATGAGACGAACCTGCAGAGGCTGAGGCTGTCCCTCAGGGCGTCGTCATCCCTGCTCCTCGCCATGCTCGCGACGACGTCCTTGGCGGGCCCCGCGCTCGGGGGCTCGCTGGTCCTCGGCCACCCCCGGAGGTGGCTCGCGCCGACGTCGGCGGTGGCGTAGCTGACGGCCAGCCCCCTCCTCCCCCGGGGGTCCCAGGCCGGGGCCTCGAGGCCCTTCACGTGCACGGCCAGCTCGCCGCCGCGCCCGAGGATCTCCGAGGCCCTCTTCACGCCCTCCGCGAGCACGGCGCCTATGCCGCGCCTCTCCGCTATCAGCCTTAGGAGCCTCTCCACCGCCTCCGCGTCCCCGAAGCCCTTAACCGGGAAGCCGACCTCGTCCTCCCCTATCAGGCCCCTCTCGGCCAGCTCTAGCAGCCAGGCGATGGTGGCCCCGGCGCTTATCGTGTCGAGGCCTAGGTCGTCGGCTAGCCTGTTGAAGTACAGGACTGCCTCCCTGTCGAAGACGCCCGTGGCGGCGCCTAGCATGGCCAGGTTCTCGTACTCCGGCTTAACCCGGAACCTCACGCCCTTGTAGACCGCCTCCACGTACCTGGCGCACCTGACGGGGCAGCTGCCTCCGTGTATGAACCAGGGCGGCTCCACCTCGAGCTCCTTGATTGCGTCGCCCGACAGCTTAGCCGCCAGGTCCTCGGGGATGCTCGGGGTCTCGAAGTTGTAGGCGGGGCTCATGCCGACGGCGGCGCTGTATATGAGGGCGTTCGTCGTGCCATAGATCCTCATGTCGGCGAAGCGGGGGCTCGTGGCGAAGTAGTTGTACCACTTCTCACCCTCAGCCCTGAGCGCCTCGGGCTCCGCGGGCCTGGGGGGCTCGCCGTCGCCCTCGACCACTATAGCCTTGAGCCTCTTGGAGCCCATCACGGCGCCGAGGCCCCCCCTGCCAGCCGCCCTCTCCTCGTCGAAGACTATCGTGGCGAACCTGACCAGCCTCTCGCCAGCGGGGCCCACCGCGGCCACGCTCACCCGGCCGCCGTGCCTCCTCCGCAGCTCCAGGGTGGTCTCCCTGGTGGTTAGGCCCCACAGGCCGCTGGCGTCCAGCACCTCGACACCCCTACTACTCACGTGGAGGTACACCGGGTCCCTCGAGGCGCCCTCGACGACGAGCACGTCGTAGCCAGCCCTCCTGAGGAAGGGCCCGAAGAAGTCTCCGGCATGGCTGTCGTGCAGCAGCCGGGTGAGGGGGCTCTTAGCCATGACCGTCACCTTGCTAGCCCCGGGGACGAGGGCGCTGAACGGGCCGGTGGCGAAGTAGAGCCTGTTGGAGGGGCTCAGGGGGTCTGTCCCCGGGGGTATCTCCCTGTAGGCCAGGAGGTACGCCAGAGACTTGCCGCCCACGAAGAGTTCCAGGTCGCCCTCGTCTATCTCCTCCACGCGCCACTTGCCCGTGGAGAGGTTCACCCGGAGGAGGCGTCTATGATAGCCTCCCAGCAGGGGCACGCGCGCCACCCGAAGGCAGAGCGGCCGCCGTTCCTTTAATGCACTCGCACGCGGCGGCCCTCCAGGCTAAAAACGCGGCGGCCCGCCCCGCCACTGTGGGCCAGCCGTGGGGTGGGCGGCGGTGTCGTCCCCCGAGACGATAGACGCTACGAGGAGGAGGTGGATACTCCCCTACGCCAGGATAGAGCGGGCCCTCCGCGAGAAGGGCTCGGCCAAGGTGATACTCTCCGGCGAGGGGGAGGCCACGGACCTCCAGGTGTGGGCCGCCCTCAGGGGGTACAGGGTGGCCAGGTCGCTCAGGACGGCCGTCGGCATAGAGGTGGTCCTAGAGGCGCCCAGGGAGCAGGCCCCGCCAGCGGCGCCGCGGGCAGCCAGCACCCCAGCTGGGGGCCAGGCGGCAGGGCAGGCCGGGGGCCCCCAGCGGGTGGAGGCGAGGGCCACGGGTGACAGGCTGGAGGAGGTGAGCGCCAGGATGGAGGACCCCCTCTTCAGGGTTGACCTACTGCTGGCAAGCACCCCCGGGAGAGGGGGCGAGGCGAGCGCCCCGACTAGCGTTGAGGCGATAGCCAAGATCGCCTCGGAGCAGGCTGGCAGCGGCAAGTGCGCCCACGTCGAGGCCACCCACAGCTCGGGCGCGAGGTTCGAGATGCTAGCCTGCGAGGGCAGGGTCGAGGGCATAGTGGCCGAGACCGGCGGGGGCAAGCTCCGGGGCTCCAGGGCCCTGGAGGAGCTATCGGGGCTCCTCAGGGAGGGCAGGGTGTCATACCAGGTTAGGATAGTCGATAGGGGCTTCGTCGAGAAGCTGAAGGGCTAGGGGGCTCAGCGGGCTCCTAGTCGTCATTAGCCGCTCAGCGGCGGCCACTCTGAGTCCACCACACACATCACAGCCCCACCCTAGCCGGGCCGCTGGGAGGATTTAGCGCCGCCGCCCCCCTCTATGAAAAACCGCACCCGGGAGTAGTCGCCGTCCCCCAGCCCCCACCTGGCGGCCAGCTTGAAGACCTCGGCCGCGGCACTCGTCACGGGGGCGGCGAGCCCCCGGGCCCACGCGGCGCGCCTGGCGTAGTCGAGGTCCTTGGCGGCCAGCTCGAGGCGGAAGCTGGTGGGCCACTCGTCGGCGGCCAGCCTCCGGAGGTACTTGGCCGCCAGCCCCTCGAGGGCCGTGCCCTCGAACACGCTCTCGAGCAGGTCCAGGCTTGCACCGTAGGAGCGCGCCGTGGCCAGGGCCTCCGAGAGCAGGGCGAGGCTGGATATGAGGACCTGGTTGTAGGCGAGCTTGAGGGCCTGCGCGACCCGCGGGTCCTCCCCGGCGTCCACAACCCTGGCGGCGAGGGCCCCAAGGAGCGGCGCGGCCATCCTCTTGCAGAGACCGCGGCCGGCGGCTATCACTGTCAGCCTCCCCTCCCTAACGACCCTGGGGCCGCCCAGCACCGGGGCCTCCACGTAGCAGGCCCCCCGGCCCTCAAGGTACTCCCCGACCCTCGAGGCGGTCTCGGGCGTCACGGTGGAGGAGTCCACGAAGACCAGGCCGTCGGCCCGGTTGACCTGGGAGGCCACAGATATTAGGGCCTCGTCGTCCGCTAGAAAGGCTATGGCAGCCTCCGCCTCGTCGAGAGCCCTCTCCACGCTGGGCGCCGCCTCGACCCCAAGCCTCTCAGCGAGACTCTCAGCCTTCCCCCTAGTGCGGCTCCAGACTATCACGCTGAAGCCCTCGGAGGCCAGCCTCTCCGCGGCGGCGGAGCCCATCAGGCCAGCGCCAAGCACCGCCACCCTCAAGCCCCGACAGCACCCCGAGCGCCCCGGCGGGCGGCGAGCGTTATAGGCCTCGGCACCCCGGTCTCCCGGCGGCTGGCGCGGGTGCCTGAGAGTCATGGCTAGGGTTTGCCCCGTGTGCGGGAGGAGCAGCAGCGAGGTGCCCTTCGTCGGCGGCCTCTGCAGGGACTGCTACATCAGGGAGGTCGGCGTGGCCAGGCTGCCCGGGAGGATACACTTCGTCTACTGCCAGTACTGCGGGGCCTACCGCTACCAGGGCGGCTGGAACAGGGGGCTAGACACGGTCGAGGACACGCTGGTGGAGTACGCCCATATGGTGCTGAGTAGGAGGCTCAGGCCGACGAGGGACGTGGAGGAGGCGTGGGTTGAGGACGTTAGGCTGGAGAGGCCCTTCCACGGCCCGGGCATCTACAGGCTGCTCGTCACGGTGGCAGGCAGGAGCAGGGAGGGCGTCGGCCTCACGCAGGAGCTAGTAGTCGAGGCCAAGGTCGACGCCGCGGTCTGCCCGGCCTGCACGGCCCGCATAACCGAGAGGGGCTACGAGGCCATAGTTCAGGTGAGGGGCTCGGGTGGGAGGCTCAGCGACAGGCTTAGGGGCGAGGTTCTAGACTTCATAGGGGGCCTGGACGGGAGGCTCCGCGAGGCCATAATCAAGATTGACGAGGTAAGGGAGGGGGTCGACCTCTACGTCCTAGACCACACCTCGGCCAGGATGATAGCGGGGAAGCTGAGGGCAGCCTTCATGGGGAGAACCATAGACACCTACAAGCTAGTCGGCAGGAGGCCCGACGGGAAGAGGAGGGGGAGGCTGACGATATCCGTTAGGATACCCGACATAGAGCCCGGGCAGGTCCTGCTGGTAGGCGGCAGGGAGGCACTCTACCTCGGCAGGAGCAGGAGGGGCGGCCTATTCGTCGACATGAGGAGCGGGACCCACTTCGAGCTAGACGCCGAGACCCTCTGGGAGAGGGGCTTCAGGCCGCACCCCGGCGGGGCCCCCGAGAGGAGGGTTATGCTCCTCAGCAGGAGCGGCGGCACCTACGTGTTCCTAGACGCCGACACCGGGTACCAGAGGGTCCTAGAGTACCCCGGCGAGTACGTGCACGTCTACACGGGAAGGCTGGTTGAGGGGGGCCTGTACAGGGCATTCCTCGCCGGCCGCAGGCTCTACATAATCGGGACTGTGGAGGAGACCGGCTATTAACTGCCGCAGCCCCCCAGCCCCCCGGTGGCGTGTGATGGCCCGAAGGAGGGGCGGTAGAAGGAGAGAGGGCGAGGGCGGGAAGAAGGAGGTCCCCCTACCCAGCGAGGAGGAGGGCACGATACTCTGCGTTATCCAGAGGGTCCTAGGCGCTGGCTGGGTGGAGGCGATGTGCACCGACGGCAAGGTGTACAAGGCGTGGATACCGGGCAAGATGAGACGCCGGGTCTGGATGCACGAGGGCGACGTTATACTACTCCTACCCTGGGGGGTCAGGGACCGCAAGGACGCAGACGTGGAGAAGGGCGAGGTCGTCTACAGGTATGCTAGGGATGAGGTGAGGAAGCTGATAGAGACGGGGGTGCTGCCGGAGGAGTTCCTCGAGGAGGTTGGAGAGGAGCTATGAGGAGGAGGGCCCGCTGGCTCAGGAGGGCCCGCGAGGAGGATGAGAGGGTCAAGGATAGGGACCTACTCAAGACTGTCGAGGAGGTATTCGACCCCATAACAATGGGGCACGTTGAGAGGCTCATAGCCAAGGGCGTGATAAGGGAGCTCCGGGGCGTGGTGAGCGCCGGGAAGGAGGCGAGGGTCTACTGGGCCCGGGGCCGCGGGGGCCGCGAGCTAGCTGTCAAGATATACCTGTCCTTCACGGCGGAGTTCCGGAAGAGCATACGCAAGTACATCCTGGGGGACCCGCGGTTCGAGCGCATACCCTCGGGGAACTTCAGGAGGCTGATCTACGAGTGGACTAGGAAGGAGTTCAGGAACCTGAGGAGGCTACGGGAGGCCGGGGTGAGGGTCCCCGAGCCCCTCGCCTTCCAGGGTAACGTACTCGTGATGGAGTTCCTGGGGGAGGAGGGCTACCGGGCCCCCCTCCTGGTGGAGGCGGCCCGCGAGGCCGCTGGGGGGGAGATCCTGGAGCTGTGGCGCGACACTGTGGAGCAGCTACGCGGGATCGTGTGCAGGGCCAGGCTGGTCCACGCTGACCTGAGCGAGTACAACCTCATAGTCTGGAGGGGGGGCGTGTGGGTCATAGACGTCGCCCAGGCCGTTAGCCACGGCCACCCACACGCGGCCGAGTTCCTGGAGAGGGACATCCGTAATATCGCCTCCTTCTACAGGGGCCTACTGGGGGCCGAGCCCCCGGGCCTGGGTGAGCTGCGGGGTGAGCTGCTGGAATGCCTGAAGGGCAGCCGGTGAGGCCTAGGATGTACGTGAGGGTGCCCCCCGAGAGGCTGGGGGCCGTCATAGGCGAGGGTGGCAGGAACAAGCTCGAGATAATGAGGCGCACCGGGACGGTGCTAACCGTGGACTCGGAGAACTCGCTCGTCATAGTCGAGCCCGAGTCCCCCGCGACGCCGCCGATAAACGTTATGAAGGCGGCGGAGGTCGTGAAGGCGATAGCCCTGGGGTTCCCCCTCGAGAAGGCGCTCCGCCTCCTCGACGAGGACCAAGTTCTAGTCGTGGTAGACCTAAAGCAGAGGGTGGGCGACGCGCCCAACCACCTGAGGAGGGTGAAGGCGAGGATAATAGGGGAGGGCGGGAGGGCTAGGAAGACGATAGAGCAGATGACAGGCGTCGACATGGTTGTTGGGGACTACCACGTGGCAATAATAGGGGAGTACGAGCGGGCGATGGCCGCCAAGGAGGCCGTCGAGATGCTGGTGGAGGGTAGGATGCACAGCACAGTCTACAGGCACATCGAGAGGCTCATGAGGGAGATAAAGAGGAGGGAGAGCCTCAGGATGTGGGGGCTAGGCGAGCCCCCCTACTAGCCCTCAGCCCTCGGGGTAGGGCTTCAGGAGGCCCCTCCTCTCGAGGAGGCGGAAGAACTCCCTCATCCAGAAGGGTATGTCGGGCGGGTACCTGGCAGTAACCAGGTTCCCATCGACCACGACCGGCTCGTCAACCCACTCAGCGCCCGCCACCACGAGGTCGTCCCTTATACCCCAGTAGCTGGTCAGCCTCCTACCACTCACCCTCCTAGCGGTTATCAGGAGCTGGGGCCCGTGGCAGATCGCCGCCACGGGCTTCTCTGAGTCGATGAAATGGGCCACAACCTCCCCCGCCCTGGGGTGCACGCGGGCCCGCTCGGGGCCCCTCCCGCCCGGCAGGACTAGCACGTCGAAGGATGCAGGGTCGACCTCGTCGAGGGCCTGGTCGGCTTCGACCTCGTAGCCGTGCTTGCCCCTAACCCTACCCCTCGACGGGGCGGCTATGACAACCTCGAACCCCGCCTCGAGAAGCCTGTAGTAGGGGTAGAGCAGCTCGATGTCCTCGAAGCCCTCCCCAGTTATTATCAGGGCCCTCGGCATGGCGCCCAGCCCCACAAGCCCGGCCAGGGCTGCTGGCCCCTATATCCCCTAGCCAGTCCCGGGGCCCGTGCCGCCCCGGTCCCGGGAGCGTGCCTCAAGAGGTATGAGGGCCCCCTGGAGGGGTGGAGGTGTGGCAGGGCGTGCGGCTGGTTAGGCCACGCATCTGGGCCCCCGCGATGCTGGCCCTGGTAGCCCTCGCGGCCCTCGCGCCCCTAGCGGGCGCGGCGGGGCCCGGCAGCACCGGGGGCGGGGCCCGGGTCGAGGCAGGCGCCAGGGCCCTGGAGGCCCTGGAGGGTAGGGTTGAGATACTGGTATACATGTTAAATAGTGTTAATGTGAGCCTGGCGGCCCAGCTGAACCAGACGCTAGCCAGGGCCGAGGCGCTGGCCAGCGAGGGCAACGAGACCGGCGCCTTCCAGCTGCTCCTAGGCGCCGCTCGCCAGGCGGTGGCTGCCCTCCAGCAGGCTGGCATGCTGGGCGGCCAGGCCGGCCCCGGGGCGGCGAACGGGTCGGGGGCAGCCCTCGAGGCCGCCATTGAGGTCCACGAGAGGCACGTGGAGCTCCTCCTCGAGGAGGCCATGGCTCTGGCTGGCGAGTACAACCTGGGCGGCGTCATAGAGAAGCTGAACCAGTCCCAGGAGCTACTCGCACAGGCTAGGGCCGCTCTAGAGGAGGGCAACGTCACCGGCGCGGCGCGCCTGCTCCACGAGGCGGTGCGGCTCATCGGGGCCGCCACTAGCGAGTTCTACAGGACCGCCAGGCCCGCGGTGCACATGCAGGGCGGCCTCGCGGGCCTTGTTAGGGCGGCCTACAACGCCCTGGAGGCGGTTAACGAGTCGTACGACGCTATAGCCTCCGGGTCGCCGAACGCCAGCCAGGCCCTCGACGAGGCGATAGCCAGGGTCGACGCGGCGCTCCGGCTGGCGGTTAGGCTGCAGGCGAGGCCCCACGTGATGGTTACATGGTACACGGAGCCGCTCAACACGCTAGCCACGGCACTCCAGGCGGCTGGCCAGCTACTACAGCAGGCCAGGGACGCGCTGGAGGCCGGCAACGACACCCTAGCCCTGGAGCTGGTCGGCCAGGCTAGAGACACGCTGGCCTCGGCCCTCGACCAGGTCAGGGGCATGGCTGGCTACTGGCCCCAGCTCATGGCCAGCGTGGCAGCGGGCCTCCACGGAGGCCACGAGCACGGCAACCGCGGCCCCGGCGGCTGGTGCCCCTGCCCGGGCTGGGGCGGCGGCATGGGCTGGCACGGCCCCGGCAGGGGCGGCGGGCATAAGGGAGGGGGCGACAGGTAGCGGCGCCCCGGGGGGGTTGCAGGGTGAGAGCCTGGTGAGAAGCGGCAACACCGGGCCCCGGCCACGGCTGCTATGGGCGGCGCTGCTGCTAGCCCTCGCCGCGGCAGCCCTGCAGGCGCCAGCGGCCCTCGCCGCTGGCCGGGAGGCCCCGTGGCTGGCGCTGGTGGTGTACCCCGACGGCTACGTCTACGTGGAGACCTACTACACCCCCCAGGAGGCCCCCGGGAGCCTCGAGGTGCCCCTGCTCGGGGCCCCGATCTACTATGGGGCCGAGCAGTCGGGGCTGGTGCTGCCGGTGGAGGAGGCTGGCGGGGCGCTTAACGTGACGTACTACACCCAGGACGACGTCCACGTGTACTACCTAACCGCCAACCTGACGGTGAAGAGCGGCCAGTACTGGAGGCTAGAATACACGAGCCCCACCCAGACGCTGGTAGTCCTACCCGAGGGCGCCGTGCCCATAAGCGTCGAGCCCACCACGGTAACCCCCACGCTGTACAACGGCAGCCCAGCGCTACTCCTACCGCCAGGCCACGTCAGTGTGGAATACGTGATAGTGCCCCAAACCCCACCCCAAGGGGCCACACCCCCCGGCAGCGCCCCCGGAGGCGGCGGGGCCGAAACCCAGGGGCAGACCACCCAGGGAGGCGGAGGCACGACGGCCTGGCTGGCACCCCTCACCCTAGCCGCGGCGGCCGCCGCGGGGGCAGCCTGGTACCTGGCTGCACACCGCGGCCGCGGAGGGGGCGGAGGGGCGGCGGTTGAGGCCGTGGCGTCGAGGCTTGACGAGAGGGACGAGGCGATCCTAGCCTTCCTCCGGGACCACGGGCCCGCCACAGCCCAGGAGATAATGGAGGCGACCCGTATACCCAGGACCCCACTCTACAGGAGGCTGAGGAAGCTGGAGGAGATGGGGCTAGTGGAGCACATAGACGAGCCCGGTGGCCCCAGGAGGTATAGGGTCAGGTAAGACGCTACACTCTGCGCCTCCGCGGGTTTCTGGGCGGTTCACGCGTGGCTATCCTAGTCTGTTAACGGTTATTAGAGATGCCTCTGGCCTCGACATCCAGGGGCGCCCTCTTGGAGCGTCTCGTGGTCCTCGATGACGTGTGGAAGAGGTATTACGGTGGCGTGGTCGCCCTCCGGGGTGTGAGCCTCCACGTCGACGCGGGGGAGGTTGTCGGCCTGGCCGGCCCCAACGGGGCCGGGAAGACTACTACGATGCGCATCATAGTGGGGCTTGTGAGGCCGGATAGGGGCCGCGTGGTGGTGGCGGGCTCGGAGCCGTGGAGGGGCGGCCCCCGCCTAAGGAGGCTCCTGGGCTACCTCCCCGAGGAGGCCGGGGTTTACAAGCACATGACCGGCATGGAGTTCCTGAGGTTCTCCGCCAGCCTCTACGCTGAGGACCCCGGGGAGGCCGAGGAGATGGTTAGGAGGGGGGCCGAGATCTCGGGCCTCCCGCTGGAGGACCTGGAGAGGCCGATGGGCGAGTACAGCAAGGGTATGAGGAGGAGGATCCTCCTGGCCCGCGCCCTGATGACTAGGCCCAGGATAGTGGTGCTCGACGAGCCCACGAGCGGTATAGACGTTGAGCACGCCGTTGCCATCAGGAGGCTAGTGAGGGAGGAGGCCCGGCGGGGGGCGGCTGTGCTAGTGTCTAGCCACAACCTTATGGAGATGGAGGTGCTCGCCGACAGGGTGTACATCATAAGCGGGGGCAGGGTCGTTGCCGAGGGCAGGCCGGGGGAGCTCATGGAGAGGTACGGGGCGGAGACGCTCGAGGAGGTCTACCTGAAGGCCGTGGGGGTGTAGGCTGCCGTGCCGGGCACGAGGAGGGCCCTGGTGGCGAAGGAGGTCCGGGGGCTCCTGAGGGAGAGGCTGGTGGTGATGGGCCTCATAGTCATGCCAGCCCTGATAATGGCCATCATGGGCTCCATCCAGGCAGCGGCAGTGAAGAAGACCGTCGAGGAGGCCTCGACGGTCCAGCCCGCGGTGGTGTACTACGAGTCCCCCGAGGATAGGCCGATAGCAGCGGCCCTGGCGGCCGCCCTGAACGCGAGCCTAGAGCGGGGCAGCCGGGAGGACGCGGCGAGGGCGGTCGCCGGGGGGTATAGGCTGGCCCTGGTGGTTGAGGCTGGTGCCGCTGAGAACCTCACCCAGGGGAGGCCGGTGGGCGTGGTCGCCTACTACAGCCTCCCCGGGCCCAGCCCGGCCGGCCAGGGAGCCCTCTCCCGGGTGTCGAGCGTTGTGAGGGGCGTGGTGAGGGCGTTCATAGCCGAGAGGTGCAGGCAGGCCATCCCCGGAGTCTCGGCCGAGCTGCTCGCCAGCCCCGCCAGGGTGGAGGGCTACCTGAGCGTGTGGGGTAAGACTATACCCGCTGAGAGGTATGGCTCCTACCTCCTCTCGATGTACACGCTGCCCGTCGTGGTGCTGGTCCTGCTCACCTCGGCGGTGCAGGTTGGGGCGATAAGCATAGGCATGGAGAGGGAGGCTAAGACTCTCGAGATGCTCCTAGCGTCCCCGGTCACCCCGGGCGACGTGGTCGTTTCTAAGATGCTGGGGGTGCTCGTGGTGGCCCTCGCGGGCCTGGCCAGCTTCACCGCGGGCTTCGCCTTCTACTACCACGCGGTAACCTCGACCCTGAGGGCCGCCGGCGCCCCCGGAGAGGCGGTTCAGGCCGCACTGAGGCTAACGCCTCAGACGGGCGCCGTCACAGTGGCCGCCCTGGCCCTGGCCCTCTACACGGCGGCGGTGCTCGGCCTGATACTCGGGCTCGGCGCGCAGGACGTGAGGGGCGCCCAGCTGGTCGCGAACTACTTCGCGTTCCTCCTACTCATACCCTACTTCGCGGTCTTCGTGGGTATCATACCCCTAGGCGCGAGGGGCCTCGCGCTGCTCGCAGACCCGCTCTACCCGCCCCTCACCGCGGTGGCCGCCGCCGAGTTCGGCAGGCCGGGCCTGGCGGCCGCGGCCCTCGCAGCCCAGGCGGGCCACGCCGCCCTCTGGACCCTGGCCGCCAGCAGGCTGCTCTCCCCAGAGAGGCTGATAGTCGGCCTGCCCCTCTCGAGGCTCCTAGCCCGGGGGCGGGGGCGCCGGAGGCGGGGTAGCGGTGGGCGGGTCTAGGCGCCTATATTCCAGGCGCCACCCGGGGTTGGCGGGTGCTGGCTGGTGGGCGCTAGGGAGCCGCAGCATATAGTGGCGAGGCCGGGGGAGGTTGCCGAGAGGGTTGTGGCTGTCGGGGACCCGGCTAGGGCTAGGATGATGGCCTCCATGCTCGAGGGGGCCAGGCTTGTCAACGAGAGGAGGGGGTTCCTAGTCTACACGGGGACCTACCGGGGGGTGCCCGTCACCGTGGCGGTCCACGGAGTTGGGGCCCCCAGCGCCGCCATCGTCTTCGAGGAGCTCTCAGCCCTGGGCGCCAGGGCCATAGTGAGGCTCGGCACGTGCGGGGCGCTCGTGGAGGGCCTCGATATAGGCGACATGGTAGCCGCCACGGGGGCCGGCTACAACCCGGGCGGCGCGATAGGCCAGTACTTCGGGGGCATATGCCCCCCGGCCGCTGCGGACCCCGAGCTGGCCCTGGCGGTTCTCGGGGAGGCATCCAGGCGCGGCAGGGCCTCGGCTGGCCTGGTGTATAGTAGCGACGCCTTCTACGCCGAGGACCCGGGCATGGCTAGGAGGCTGGCCGGCCTAGGGTTTAGGTGTGTGGAGATGGAGGTGGCGATGCTCTACACCCTAGCGGCCCTCAGGGGGTTCCGGGCCGCCTCGCTCCTGGTGGTCTCCGACAACCTGGTCGTCCCGGGGAAGGAGAGGCTGGTGCCCCACGAGGAGCTGGAGCCCCACGTGAGGAGGGCGGCGGAGGCGGTGCTAGAGGCCCTAGCCCGGGTGGAGGTGTAGCGCTGGGATGGTCGACACGGCCAGGGACTACAGGCTCGGCATGGCCCTCCACGCTGTGGCGATGCTCGAGCGGAGGCTACGACAGTGGGGGCTCCCCTGGCCGGTTAGGAGGCAGGAGGCGCTAGCGCTGGTCGAGGAGGCGAGGAAGAGGCTCCTAAGGGCCAGGTACAGCTTCCTCCCCGCCGAGATGCTGGCCGAGAGCGAGGAGGTCAGGTGGGTCTCCCAGGCGGCCTCGAGGCTCCGGGAGATGCTGCTGCCCGAGCAGAAGCCCAGGCTCACCCCGGGCCAGGAGCTGGCGTTCGCCGAGATACGCTGGGCCCTCCTCATACTCTACGGGCTCCCAGCCAGGATAAGGCTGGGGGAGGAGAACAGGCCGGAGTGGGCCGTCGACGTTGTAGGGGTGGAGGTAGTCAGGGTGGAGCCGCTGGCGGGCACGAGGCTCATGGTTACCAGGGCCTCCGCGGGCGCCGCGGCCTTCACTATAGTGACCAACATCCAGTCAATACGCCCCGGCGAGGCCAGGGCGGCGGCGCTGCTGCCGCCCGCGGAGTTCTCCGGCGTCGTGAGCGAGGCCATGTACGCCAGCGGCCCTATCGAGGCCAGGTACGTGGGGAGGCGCGTACCCTCGAGGCTCCTGAGCGGCGAGGTGGCCGCGGCTGTTAGGAGGATAGTAGAAGGCCGCTAGGCCCGCTGGGAGGCCGGGGGTGCGGCCCTCTTGTGGGGCCACTGGGCCCTGGTTAGGCCCGACGCCCTGAGGGTCTGGGGGGACCCCGAGGTCCGGAGGAGGCTATCCTGGTACCTAGCCGTGATGACGGGCAGGAGGCCGGCCAAGTTCAAGCTGGCCAGGCTGGTCGAGCTACCCGGCTTCGACAGGCCCGGCGAGCTGGCCTCTGCCAGCGAGGCCGACCTGTGGGCCGCCCACGGGAGGGCCGCCCGGGAGTTCCGGGCCCTCTGGAGGAGGGTGAGGGAGGGCTCGGGGGAGCACCTGGAGATGCCCGCCCCCAGGGTGAGCCTGCTCCACGCCAAGGCCGAGCTCGCCAGGAGGCTCGCGAGCCCCTGCAGGCTGTGCGAGAGGAGGTGCATGGTCAGCAGGGCCTCCGGGAGGCTGGGTGCCTGCAGGCTCGCCTGGGACGTCTACGTTCACAGCGCCTTCCTCCACCTAGGCGAGGAGGCCCCGCTGGTCCCCAGCGGTACCATATTCTACGGGGGCTGCAACTTCACGTGCGTCTACTGCCAGAACTACGACGTGAGCCAGACCGCCCCCAGGCGGGGGGTTAGGGTTAGCGCTAGGAGGCTGGCCGCCATACAGGACGCCCTGGCGAGGCGGGGGGCGAGGAACATAAACCACGTGGGCGGCGACCCCACCCCGAGCCTGCACGTCATAATGGAGAGCCTCCTATACGTGGAGTCGAGCGTCCCCCAGCTGTGGAACAGCAACTTCTACATGAGCAGGGAGGCCATGGAGCTGCTCGTGGACGTCATAGACATCTGGCTGCCGGACTTCAAGTACGGCAACAACCGGTGCGCCGCCCGGCTGAGCGCCGTGCCTAGGTACTGGGAGGTCGTCACCAGGAACCTTAGGGTGGCCGTGGAGCACGGCGACATGATAATACGCCACCTGGTCCTGCCGGGCCACCTGGACTGCTGCACGAGGCCGGTGCTCGAGTGGATCTCCAGGAACCTCCCAAGGGACAGGGTCCTGGTCAACGTTATGGGGCAGTACAGGCCCATGCACCTGGCAGCCAGGCACCCGGGCAGGTGGCCCGAGATAGCCAGGAGGCCGGAGCCCCGCGAGGTGGAGGAGGCCAGGAGGCTCGCCGGCGAGCTGGGCCTCCTCTGGGAGCCCGTCTCCTAGCCGGGCCGGGAGGACTCGATGCTCCTCCGGACGGCGGAGTCTATGAGTGCACCCAGCTCCCTGCCGCGCCTCGTGGACGCCTCTATGACCTTCATGAGGCCGGCCTTGACGCCCTCGCTCTCGAGCCTCATGAGGCCGTGTATCGTTGTCCCGGCCGGGGTGGTGACCTCGTCGCGGAGCTGGAGCGGGTGTGTGGGCCTCCTCTCGAGGTGCTCGGCCGTCGCCTTGACGGCGTCCAGGAGGGCCCTGTAGGCGAGGTCGCGGGGCATCCCCATGCTGACGGCGCCCAGGACCAGGGCGTCCACGATCTCCGCGAGGAAGGCGGGCCCGCTGCCAACCAGGGCCGTCCAGGTGTCCATCCACTCCTCGGGTATCCAGTACACGCTCCCCAGGCACCCGAATAGGGCCTCCACAACCTCCCAGCCCGGAGGCCTGGACTCGCCGTCGGAGAGCGCCAGGGCGGTGGTGCTCCTCGCTATTAGGGCGTTAATGTTGGGCATCGCCCTATGAGCGAGGGCGCCCGGAAGCGCCTTCCTTATGGTGGCGAGGCGCACCCCCGCGACGACCGAGGCCACAACCTTGCCCCCAACGGCGCCCCGGAGCTCCCCCGCGACGGCGGCGAAGTGGTGGGGCTTGACGCTTACCACCACAACGTCGGCCTCCCTGGCGGCGAGCCTGTTGTCCCTAGTGGCCTCAGCCCCCAGGCGCTCGACGGCCTCGAGCGTCTCGCGCCGCCTGCCGGTCGCCACGACCCGGGCCACGCAGCCCCGCGCGGCCCTCACTATGGACTGGCCTATCCTGCCAGCGCCTATCACGGCGAGAGTCAGCCCGGAGAGCCCGCCCGCCAACCCGCACACCCCCAGCCGCGGGCCGCCTCGGGCCGGGGCCTTAATCGCGCCGGGGGCGGCTTGTATACGGCGTTAAAGTCCCCGCCGCGCGTTACAGTCTGGGTGCTAGCATGGTCTACGACCAGTACTGGGAGACTCTGGAGGAGATCGGCGCTAGGAGCCGCTCGCTCGGTATACCCAGCATAGACCCGGAGGACGGGCTGATACTCTACTCGATCGCCGTGTCGGTCGCCGGGAGGGCCTCGGGCAGCGTTGAGGCCCTGGACCTGGGCGCGGGGATAGGGTACTCGACGCTCTGGATAGCGGCTGGCCTGGAGGACGCCTGCCCCCAGACAGCCTCCTGCAGGGTCACGGCGGTCGAGGCGAACGCGAGGCTCGCGAGCGCCGGAGAAGAGGCGACGGCGCGGGCCGGCCTGAGGAGGGTGAGGATACGCTGGGTCGCGGGCGACGCCATAGCGTTCCTCGAGGGCATCCCCAACAGGAGCGTGGACCTAGCATTCGTCGACATAGAGAAGTACGAGTACCCCAAGGCCCTGGAGCTGCTGGAGTACAAGCTGAAGCCCGGCGGGGTCGCCCTGTTCCACAACGCCTACTTCCCCAGGCCGCCCGAGAGCTTCTTCCACGCCGTCTCCCGGGGGCCATGGAGGAGCGGCATAGCGCCCACACCGCAGGGCCTCCTCATAGCGGTGCTCGAGGCTGGAAAGCGGAGGGGAGGAACCAGCTACGGGGCGGGGTGGGGGCCGGGGGAGGGCTAGAAGCCGAAGAGGCCGCCCAGGCCCTCCCCGATGTCGACCTCCCCCTCTTCCTCCTCCTTCTCCTCTTCCTCCTTGGACTCCTCCTCCCCGGCCTCCTCCGCGGGCGCCGCTGGGGCCGCCGCGGCCACGGGGGCCTCCAGGCCTAGCTCCGCGGCCTTGTCGCCCAGTGCGGCGATCAGGGCGGCCTCCCTGGCTAGGGCGCCCGCTATCGCCTCCTCGGCCGTGTCGGGGGTTAGTATTGCGGCCTCGGCTATCACGCTCCTCGCCTCGGCTGCCGCCTTGGTTAGGGCTATCTCCAGGGCCTCCGGGACGAAGAGGAGGCCCAGCTCCGCCGCCGCCAGTATGGCTGCCTTAGCGGCCTCGGCAACGTCGGCCTTGAAAGCATCGAGGTCTACGAACAGCTCGTCCCTGGGTATGATGACGCCCCTATCGTAGACCGCCACTATCTTCAGGCTAACCTCGAACGGCTGTATTCCGAGGTTCTGCAGGAGCCCGGCCAGGTCGGCGCTTATAACGTCGCCCGGCTTGGCCACGACGGTGTCCTTCTTAACGTATATCGTGCCCTTCCTTATCTCGTAGGGGATCCTCAGCTTGCCGAACGTGCTGAGTATGGGGCCGGGCTGGAGGCCGGTGTCGCCCTCGGGGATCACTATCTCCCTGTCAGCCACCTGGCCCGGCTTGGCGGATACCGGTATCTTCTCGGACTCTATCATCCGGGCCAGCCTGAACGGGTTCATATCGGTGAATAGCAGCATTATGCTGCCCTGCAGGTAGGACTCGAACTTCTCCTTCTCGAGCCCCGCCCTCTCGATGGCGCGGAGTATGAGCCTCTTCTTTGCAACCTTGAAGTACACGTTCCTCCTGAACTTCTTGCGTATCTTCTGCAGCTGCGCTGTCGGCATCCCCGTGAGGTCGGCTATGCCGATCACCGGGTACTTGCGGAACAGCTCGGCCAGCTCCGCTACAACCCTCTTCTTCCACTCGGGGATCTCCTCCTCACTCCTCCCACGCCTGACTATCACGGACACCTCCAACACCCCGGCTACAGGGGCACCTGGACGGGTATGCCCATAGTCTTCTTCACGAGCACCTTGCCGATCTTCTGCCTGCCGAGCTTGCTGGCGATAACGTTCAGCACGGACTCAATGTTATCGGCTATCTCCTCGGGGCTCATGTCCTCGGTGCCGACCCTGCACATAACCTGGGGCTGGTTCCTGGTCCTCACCCAAACAGCGCTCTTGTACCTCTCGACGAGCTGGGCTATGTCAGCGTTGGGCGGCACTGGCGTGGGGGCCTTACCCCTGGGCCCGAGGGCGGGCCCCAGAACGCCGCCGGCCAGCCCCATCAGGTCGACGCGTATGAGAACCCAGTCGCACTGCTGCGCAACCTTCTTGGCGAGCTTCCTGTTGCCCCTCATCTCCTGCAGGTCGCTCCTACCGTAGACCGGGACGCCGAGCTCCCTCGCCTTAATGGCCATGTCCCCCTCGGCCACCACGCATATCCTCGGCTCCTTCCTGGGCCTGTGCGGCAGGAAGACTATCTCCCTCAGCCTCCCCTCGGGGCTCTTGGGGTCCACATCCTTCAAAACAACGATCAGGTCGACGCTCTGCTTGAACCTCCTCTTCTTACCCAGCCGGAGCGCCCTCTCCACAGCGCCCAGCAGGGCCTCCCTCTCGGCCACAGCCACGCTCAACGGCGAGCACCTCCGCCTAGCGGGCCCCTACCGGGTCTAGGGGGCCCTCCTCCACCCGGTCGGGGGTGGAGTCGGCTGCGGGTGGGAGGGGCCGGGGCTTTTAAAGGTGCGCGCTAGGCTTCCTCCTCCTTCTCCCACTCCTCCTCGTACTTCGCTAGAACGGCGTCGTAGTAGCCCTCGTCCACGAGCCTCGTAACCTCCTTGGCGTCCTTGCCGTCGACGGTTATCCCTATGCTCCTGGCCGATCCGAGGATCGTCTTGACGGCCGCCTTCAGGGTCTTCGCTAGCAGCTGGGGCTTCTTCTGGAGCGCTATCTCCACTATCTTCTCGAAGGGCAGGTCCCCTATCTTCTGGTGCATCGGGTCGCCGCTCGGCTCCTTGGCCCCGACGGCCTTGAGGAGGAGGGCGGTCGTGGTGGGTATGCCGACCTCGATCCGGTACTTCTTGGTCTTCGTGTCAACTATGATCTTAACGGGGATGGTGAGGCCCTCGTAGGCCTTGGTCAGCTTGTTGATCTCATCCACAACCTGCTTAACGTTGAGGCCGAGGGCGCTCAGGGTGGGGCCCAGCGGGGGCCCCGGCCTCGCCTTGCCACCCTCTATCTGTATGGAGATAACCTTCTCCTGTGCCACCATGCGCACCCAGCCACCGCCCGCCCGGCGGGCGGGATTATAAGTTGCGGGCTAGCCGCGTGGCGCTAGTACGACTCCTCCCGGAGGGGCCTAACCTGGTCTATGGGTATGGTCACGACGTTCTTGAACTCCAGCTCGAGCAGGCTGACCTCCACCTGGTTCTTGGCCTCGTCCACCTCGACGACCTTGCCGGTCAGGCCCTTGAATGGGCCCGCGACTATCTCCACGATGTCGCCCGGCTGGAGCTTCGGCACCTCTATGCGCGGCTTCACTATGGACTCTATCTCCTCCGGCTTAACGGGGAGGGGCCTCCTCCTCTTCACGTGCCTTATACCCCTGATTATATGGTAGAGGTCGGAGACCCTGGAGACCTCGACGATCACGTAGCCCTTCAGGCCCGCTGGGACCACTATGCTCTTAACGCTCAGGCCGAGGCTCCTAGCCCTCTCCGCCAGCAGGAGCGCCACCCTCTCCTCGGTGCCGCCAGTCACCGAGAGGGCGAAGAACCTGGTCCCCGGGCCTCCCCCGGCGGGCTCCTCGCGCTGCTGGCCCCCCTCCCCGGACAAGGCTACCTCACCACCAGGACGTGCACCAGGTGGATGATGTAGGCTATCCCGCCCACTATGGTGAAGCCCAGGAGGTTCAGTTTGAGGAGGAGGTTGAACTCCTCCTCGTCCGGCCTCCTGCTGAGCTGGAGTATCCTCTTCCACATGTCCCAGTAGTGGCGCACCCTACCCCTCAGGCCGCTGGCAGCCTGGCTCGACACCACTAGGGGCTCCCCAGAACCCCGCCGGGTGGGGGCGGTAAAAAGCTGGCGCCACTCAAAGCACTGGCCCTAGGGGCTGTAGCGGCGCAGGGCCTCCTCGAGCTCCCGCCTGAGGTCCCTATACTCGACGGGGCCGCGGGGCCTCGACTCCCTCCAGGCCCTGGCTCGGTAGCGGTAAACCCTGGTCTCCGGGTCGAGCCAGCAGTCGGGCCAGAGGCCGGCCTTGATGCACGTCTCGCCTAGGAAGGTCTCCTCGTCCCAGAGGTACTCCACTGGCACCACGGGTAGGAGGAGCCCGCTGAAGAACCCCCTCTCAACGACGAGGCCGTCCCTCCCGACCCGGACGAAGGAGAGCCTGCCGTCGGGGTCCCTGGGGGCCTCCTCGAGCGGCGAGAGGACGGAGACCTCGAACGTCACGTGGTCGAGCTCCCACTCCTCCAGGGGCCTGAACCGCGGGTCGCGGAAGGCGCTCTCCAGGGCGACCTCCACCACAGTCTCGGCGAGGCTCTTGACGGGCCTAACGTAGCCTATGCACCCCCGCAGCTCCCTACGGCCACCCTCCAGGTACCTCTCGATCGTGACAAAGGCGGCGCCCGGCCTGAGGAGCCTCTCGGGAAGCCCCGGGGGGAGGCTCATGCGCCTCCTCTCCCGGAACCAGTGCTCCACACTCTCCCTCGCCAGGCGAACGAGCAGCGCGCCCTCCTCGTGGGTAACCTCATCGGGGTCAACATGCCCGGTTTCCGGGTGGCTCATTGCAGTTCCCCCCTCCGGATTGATGCTGCGAGGGTTAATGTGTCGCACAATCATCCACCAAGAAAATAGTGTTTTAAAAGTTTATATTAATATATCAATATAATTTAAGTATATGTTCACCATTAACACAATATTTTTATAGCACTCCTAATATAATTCCACGATGGTATTAATTGGGCTAGGAGCTGGTGGTGGGAATTGGCTGAGGTGAAACTTGCCAGGAAGCTAGGCTTTTGGCATCTTTTCGCAGTATCGTCGGGGGCGGTGCTGGGTAGCGGCATATTCATAGCACTATCTAGCTTCGCGGCCTCCGGGCCGATGATAGATATCGCGGTGATAGTCGGCGGCATATTCTTCCTGCTATGGATGATAATAGGGGCCGAGTTTGCGGTGGCAATGCCAAAGGCGGCGTCCCTAGAGCTGTGGGCGAGGAGCACCCTAGGCGGGTACGCTGGTTTCCTAATGGGGTTCGGTTACGCTTTTGCGTGGGCCACCTGCGCCGAGGCGTTCGCCCTGGGTATATTGACGCACTATTTCCTGCCTAGCATTGATGCAAGGATTTGGGGCGTCTTCTTTGTTACATTGTTCCTAATCATAAATCTGCTGGGGGTAGAGTTTAGCGGCAACCTGCAGCTAGCCCTAACCATAGGCCTTATCTCGATAATCTGGCTGTTCAACATAGCGGGGCTTTTCAAGATAAACCCGGCTAACTGGCACACCTACCCTCCCATAACAGCTTCCGCCCTAGGGGGAGCGATCATAGCTGCCATGTACGCCTACGTAGGCCCATTGCTCGTAGCAACAGCTGCGGAGGAGGCCAAGGATATCAGGGATATGCCCAGGGCTATGATAGCGTCGACTATATTTATAATTGTAATGTACGCGGTTGCCATTCTCGTGCTAACCGGCGTTGTTCCCTCATCGGCGTTTGAGGGTGTAAGCAACGCTGAGACTCCTGTCCAGACACCGTTCGTCATTGGGATGAAGGAGATAATGGGACCGGTGGGTGTATTCCTAATAGCTCTAGCCGCGTGGTTGGCATCAGCTACTGACGTGCTAATGGGTAACCTTTATGGTGCTTCAAGGCTGTTCTACGGGATGGCTAAGGATGGCTACCTACCGAAGGCGTTCGCGTACGTCCACCCCAAGACTAGGGTGCCGGTATGGTCCCTCGTGCTAGCCGCTGTATTCAGCTACTTCGTCGCAGCCACAGGCTGGTACTGGGCGTTTGTGTACATAGCAACTATAGCCTGGGACATAGATTATGTGATACTGGCTCTCGCAGGCTATATGCTGAGAAAGAAGTATCCGCAGCTGCTGAGGATATGGAAGTACAAGGGGTACCCGGCGATACCGCTGATATCGCTTGCCGGGGCTATAATGGTGTTGCTCCTGGCATATATACCGCAGTTTGGCGGTGATATCAAGTATGTATGGTTCACCATAGGATACCTTGCGGTCACATACATCTACTGGAAGGTCTATGCTGAGAAGAGGGTTAAGCCCTTCGATCCGGAGGAGTACATCAAGGCGCAGATTGAGGCCATCGAAGAGGCTGAGAGGTTGAAGCGTGAGAAGTAAGGTGATACAGGTGATACACAATGTTTAGAAAATTATTAGATACA
>JALSQL010000011.1 GCA_026985435.1 Acidilobaceae archaeon | reverse complement strand
GGTGAAGAAGTCTCCACGTGAGGCCCGGGCTGTGGACCCGGAGGTCCCGGGTTCAAATCCCGGCCCGGGCCCCACCTCCATGGTGTAGGAACCCCTCCTAGCCATTGCAGGGCCCGGCGCAGACTCCACTCCAGACGCCCCGGGGGACTCCAGGTGTAGATCAGGTGAAGACTCCCTCTTAGACTCTACCCCCAAGAGGGCTCCAGGGCCTCCCAGGGGGGACCCTACACCTCCAGCTTCACCCATCCCCCACCACCTCCCGCGCTTAGGCGTGGATCCTCACCCTGAGCCCCCTGAGGCCCTTGAGGGCCTCCGCTTCTGGGGGGAGCTTGACGAATAGGCCCTTCCTGTACTTCTTTATGACGCCCTTTAGACGGTAGCTATCAACACCTACCGTTATCTCCACCTCGACCTCCTGCCCGTGCCTGAAGAGCCCCGAGTACTCGTCGGGGAGCCTTATGAGGTACTTACCGCTCATACGCCACACCCTCCTCACCAGCAACGAGACGCTAAGCATCAACCCACCACCCCGAATAACTCGAATACCTTTGGTAGCCTCACGCCGCGCTGGCCCTTGTAGAGGCCCCTGTAGGGCTTGGCTGCTGGGGTTGCGAGCCTTACCAGTACCAGGTGTAGGAATCGCTCCCCGGGGCGTAGCTTGACTGGGAACTCGCTCCCCACGACCTCGATTGTCAGCTGGCCCTCGAAGCCCGCGTCCACGACGGTGGCGGGTATGTATATGCCCGTGCGGGCCCACGTACTCCTAAGGTTAACCAGGCCAGCAAGGTAGCCCGGCAGCTTCAGGTACTCGAGGGTGTGTAGGAGTACGCGGCGCCCCGGCGGGACGACTATCTCGTCAGCCTCCCCGCACTCGTAGAACTCCCCGGGATCCCCAGGGCTCCTAGGGTCTAGGACCCTCCCTGTTGGGCGTAGAAAGCAGTACTGGCGGCCAAGCCTCAGGTCCAAGCCGTTCTCCCTCACTGTATCATCGAATAAAGGCTCGACAACCAGCTCCCCCAGGCGTAGTAGAGCCTCTATATCACGATCCGATAGGATCATAGTGGACCCCCCTAGACACGCTGGAGGACACGCTGGAGGATTGAGAGCGCCTTCTCGATGTAGCGCTCGGCGCGCGCCCTCGCCTCTGCGAGCCTCCTAAGCTCGCGTGCAACCCTGCGGGCCTCGCGGGCGTTGACCCTGGACTCCAGTATGTCGCTTGGGAGCTGCTTGCCGAGATACTTGTGGCAGCGCCGCCCATTCCTGTAGTAGACCAGGTACCAGTACCAGTACTTCCTCCCCTGGCTGTTCTTCACCCACCTATAGTCGAGCGTGCCCCCGCCAGCCGGTAGCTCGGAGAGCCTGCTCCGCAGCTCCCTCTCGCGCTCCTCGAGCCTCCTGAGCTCCTCCATTAGACGCTCTATGAGCCACTCCACCTCCCCACCACCTCCTCGACGACCCCCGCGTCGGCATAGCCCATCGCCGCATAGTGCAGGGCCTCCTCGAGGGCTTCGCGTCTCGCGAGTAGGTAGCTGGCGAGCCTCCCAGGCCAGCCCTCCAGCCTCGCTATGATGCGGAGCCCCCTGACTATAGAGCCCCTATCGCTGAGGTCCCCACCCGCTATCCTAGCGGCCGCGACCACGAGGCTCGCAGGCCTCTCATACTCGAACTCCCACAGGCTCACCGCCCACCACCCGAGCTGAGGAAGCCTAGGAGCCTGGCGAGGGCGACGCTCGCGCGGTCTGGATCCTCGAACACCCCGGCGGGGCTCTCAACCCTGAAGCCCTGGGGGGCGCCTCGGATCACCACCCTGTAGCCCAGACGCCTCGCGAGGCTCGCGAGGCGCTCCGCGCTGTCACGCCACTCAGGCCCCGCCTCGATGACGACGAGCATTAGGGCGTCACCTCGCAGACCCAGCACAACTCAATCTTGTCGTCGCTGATGACCCGGCCCTCAACACAGCGGTGCCGCGCCATATTCATCCAGAACCATGCCTTGTCAACGACTATGCACCTCTCCCTCTTAATCCTCTCTAACGCCAATTTCTCTGCTAGCCCGAGGGTCACCACTAGATCATCGATCACGGCCGTTCACCCCCTGGCCTTCCTTGCCGCTCTCGTGTACTGCCATGCTAGCTCGGCTGCGTGTTTGAGGGCGGTCTTGGCCTTGATCTGCTCGAGCGTATTATGCAGGCCGTCGACTAGTATCTCCTCTAGACCGCCGTCTGGGGTGCTCCTCACCTCGAGCCTCGCCAGCCTATCCTCGCGGCCTGCCCGGGCCTGCTCCGCCCTGATCTCCCCTATGACGGCGTCGATGTACCCCCTCACCTCGCGGGGGAAGACGAGGGGCACGAGCGGCGCTAGGCGGACGTAATCCTCGCCCTTAAAGACCCGGGCGATCCTACGCCTGCCTACTCTCACCTCTTCCACGCGCTCCCCGGGCCGGGCCCTGCGGGGATCCCGCTCACCGCCACCGCCGCCGCTGATGGCTTCCAATAGGGCCCTGAGATACCGTAGCTCATCCTCTAGCTGCGCCACACGCTCGCGGAGCCACAGGGCGAGCTCCGCCTTGGATACAGCCCCATCCGTACTCATCGGGGTTCACCCCTCGCAGCTGCATAGGTTCCTGACCGCGCGTGCTAGCTGCTCTTCCGGGGTCTCGTAGTACTCGTCTGCCTCGACCTCGCTCTCCGGGTCCCTGTGGATCTCCTCGAGCTGCTCGTCGCTGTACTTGAGGTGGTCAACTAGATCCCTGAGGGCGCTTGCGTACTCTCTCCTAGCCGCCCGGACGTCTTCGAGCGCCGCGTTGCCGTCCACGAAGCCCCTGAGGAGTGACTGCCACCTCTCCCTCTTCCTAGCGAGTTCCTCGAGCTCCCCGAGGAGCTTGAATGCAGCTGCCTTTGGATCCGGCCCGTACGCGTCAACGCCGCTACCGTCCAGCCACACCACCACACAGCTACCCTTGCCGCAGTAGACCAGCCTACTATCGAAAACGAAGTGCAGCCTCAACTCCCTCGCGAGCTCCAGGATCCTCGAGGCCAGCCCCTCGAGCCCCGACTTCTCCACGCTCTCCTGCGCCATCACCCATTCACCCCCTCTTGGTGGCTGGCTGCTCGACGTCGTCGAGGAAGACTATCCTACGCCTGTCTGCTAGAGCCTTGAGCAAGGCTGTGAGCGCCTCTATGATCTTGCTGTCGATCTCATCCTCTACCTCTATCGTTATCTTAACACCCATCCCCGCTTCACCCCCCTCAAGCCTCGGCCTCGACAGCCTGAGCCTCGGTTGCTAGGGCGGCAAGGAGCTGGTGGAGCTTGGCCCTGGCCCGCTCGTCCAATAGTACCTCTAGCTCCTCGGGGAGCCTGCCAGTCTTGGCGACTGCTAGAATGATCTTGGCGCCGAGCTCAACTAGTTGGCTACCGTCTACCCTGACCCCGGCTCTCCTAAGCCTCAGGGCGAGCTCCTGGATATCGAGCCAGACCTCGCCCGCTATCGCGGGCCTAGCCACCACATGACCCACCACACACCACCTCTCCTGTTCTTGTGCTCACTTGTTCAGTAGTTCAGAGGAGCCTAATAAGCTTTCATGCTAGCCAGCTAACGCACAGAAGCACACGAGTACACGGGGTGAGCTTGTGATCCGAGATTGCCGGGCGGTGAGGAGAGCCGTCTACGAGCGCGTTCTCCGGGAGCTGGAGACACTGCCGCAAGACCAGAGGGAACTAGTAGCATATCTAATGGCAACCGCCGACTGCCAGGGCCTACGGGACCTCAAAGGGTTCATGGAGTGGGAGAGCCTACGCTGGATGATAGAGCCGAAAGGGAAGAACCCGCTAGAACTTCTGAAAGAGGTGGAAAAAGCAGTATGCTCCTGCTATGTCCCTGCCAGACTACTGGCGGCGCTAGCCTTCCTAGCAGGCCTGGCAATAGGCTACCTAGCGAGCCTCATCTTAGGATAAGATAGCCTAGAAGGAACCCTGCTACGCTAGAGCCTAGCAGGATCACCGTATACTCCAGCAGTTTACGCCTGCAAGCTCTCCTATGAGCCACCATATACAGGCATATGAAATAGCCAAGTCTACTATCCCTGGCCCACTCGCACTCCTCAACTCTAGGCATACCCCGCACCCCGCAATGTATCCCGCCATGCCACCATCCACGCTCTACTCCTCTCCTCAACGATATCAAGAACAATTTTCTTAATATGATTGTCAATCTTAATACCCGCCATGCTACCATATAACTCAATTGCTGCCGCAACTAATCTCCTGTTATAGCGCGGTACAATCTCAGTGCTAATATCAGATATCAAATCAAAGCACTCTTTGTTCATCCTACATCACCTCATTAGTTCAGCTTGACTATGAGATCCTCTAACACCCTCTCCGCCCGTTTGACACGTTGCTCGAGTATCCGTCTAGTCCTAGGTGTCATGTTTTTGCTTGCTTCCTGAAGGAGATACTCGAGCAGTCTAGCGATGTCCTCGAGAGCCTTAGTGTCTACGTTAATATTAATGGTCGGCTTGGCTTCGGCCACGTTGTTGTTGATGTTTATGTTGAAAACTACGGTTCCCTGGCCTGTGGTCATGGCTCCTATTGCCGCTAGCCTCTTGTTAATCAAGTCCTCGCAGGGCAGCTTCCCCAGCTTGTGCTGGGCCGCTGCGTATATCATGCCCTCTACAACTATCTGGATATACTTCTTGTCTTGGCTGGAGAGGAAGTCTCTGTAGAGCATCTTTGCTAGGCTAGGAACTCGGAAGCACGCTGGCTCAGATGCCTCTAGCTTCTCTTCGCACCAGGTGTCCCCGTATACGGAGTGTATACGCGTATACAGGTCGTATACAGGATTCCGCTCGCCCCCCAGAGTAGGAGTAGACTCGCGTTCCATATCTCTCACCTGTTCATGAGTTCAGTAGTTCAGAGGAACCTAATAAGCGTATATGCCGTGTTATACGTGGTGTCAACGATGAGGGGAGCCGAGTTTGCCGTCTCATTTGCTCTCCAGTTCCTAAGAGCGCTGTACGCATTCGAGCAGGCAGGAAGGGAACCAAGTACGAGCGACCTAGCCGAGTTCATGAAGACGAACTTCCACACCATAACCCGATACCGCCGGATACTCGAGAAGGAAGGCCTGATAGAAATCGTGCCTACCGAGCGGAAGAATTTGGTTCGTTTGACTGAGCGTGGCCGGTGTGTGGCTCGTTGTCTCGTGTCCTAGCTGGGGGGTGGCTTGGGTGTGAGGAGTTATGCGGGGCGGGGGGTTGGGGCTCACTTC
>JALSQL010000010.1 GCA_026985435.1 Acidilobaceae archaeon | reverse complement strand
AGCTCCCCGGGGGGCGGGGAGAGGAGTGTCCTAGTGAGCCTCGGGGCGGCCACCAGCACCCTCGCCAGCCTCACCAGGGCCTCGGAGCCCCTCCTGCCCTCGAGGGCCTCGAGGTACCCCACCAGCGACTCTATGTACGGCATGAGCTGGTAGAGGGCCCCCGTGTAGAGCACGACGCGCCCCCTCCTCGGGAGCCCCGTCGGCAGGGCCCACGAGTAGACCTCCTCCATGGGCACCGGGACGGGCAGGCCCGTCCTCAGGGTGCTCTCCGCGAGCAGGTCCAGGATCGCCCTAACGCTCGACAAAGCCCTACACCCCACCACAAGCCGGGAGGGCTAGCGGCGCGGAGCGCCCCGGAGCCTCCCCGCCAGCCCCCGGCGCTTGAGCACCCTGTAGACGCTCCCCACGCTGATCCCGACCCTCTCCGCTATCCTCGGCATGCTGAGCCCCTCCAGGCGCAGCCTAACCACCTCCTCCTCGACCTCGGGGGTGACCCTGGCCCTCCTCCGGTAGGGGCCCCTCCTCCGGGCCTCGACCACGGCGTAGATGCACTCGGGGCTGCTGAGGCCGAGCCTCCTCGCTATCTCCCGCACAGGGAGGCCGGACTCGTAGAGCTCCCTCGCCCTCCGAGCCCCCTCCTCGCCGCCCAGCCTCTCGAGGCAGTACCTAACCCTCCACTCGGGCATCCTCAAACCCAGCCACCCCCACCCGGGTAGAGCCCGGGGGAGTATAGAATTGCAAGCCGGCTACCCCCTAACCCTGACCGGCGCCCACCGGGGGGCCTCGACCCGCCCGGAGGCCACGAGGCTCCTGAGGGCCCTCACAAGGCCCGGTATGTCTATCCCGGCCGGGCACCTGGGGACGCAGGCGGCGCAGAGGAGGCAGGTGTACACCCCCGCCAGCCCCTCCCCGCCCAGGCTCCCGGACTCGAGGGCGTGCCTGGCCAGCTGCACCCTGCCCCGGGGCCCGTAGGCCCTGTGGGGGCCTAGGGCGAGGGTGGGGCAGGCCGCCTCGCAGAAGCCGCAGGATATGCACTTGCCCGCCTCCCTGCGGGCCCACTCCTCCAGGCTCCGAGCGGCGCCCGCCACCCCGCTGCACCCTCCAGGCTAGAGCACCTTGCCGGGGTTGAGGAGCCCCTTCGGGTCGAAGGCCCTCTTGATCGCCCTCATTATGTCGAGCGCCTTGGCGGCGTTGTTCGCCTCCAGCTCCATCCTGAGGCCCTCCCTCTTCAGGGTGCCTATGCCGTGCTCCGCGCTCACCGTTCCGCCCAGCTTCACGGCGACCCTCATGACCTCCGTGAACCACTCCCTGGCCCTCGCGGCCATCGCGGGGTCGTCGGGGTCGATGCCTATGGAGGGGTGAAGGTTGCCGTCGCCCACGTGGCCGCCTATTATGACGTCGAATCCCAGCCTCTCCGAGGCCTCCCTGACGCCCCTAACGGCCTCGACGAGCCTCGAGGGGGGCACCGCTATGTCCTCTATGATCTTCAGCACCCTCTCCTTGCCCAGCACCCTCCTCGCGTGCATCACCTGGGCCGGGAAGAGGCTCCTCCGCATCCTCAGGAGGCCGAGGCGGTCGAGCTCCTCCTGGCTCCTGGCGATGTAGACCCTCCTCGCCCTCCCGCCGAGTATCTCGGCGAGCGTCTTGGAGTACCTGTCCACCGCCTCCCTGTTGACGTCAACGCTCACCAGCAGCATGGCGCCGCGCGCCTCGACCGGGGGCTTCACGTACGCCGCCGCGAGCTCCACGGCCTTCTCGTCGAGGAACTCCATTATGTAGGGCTGGATGCCCCTCGACTTGACCTCTACCACGCTCTCCATGAGGTCCTCGAGGCTATCGTAGAAACCTGCGGCCGTGACCATCGCCTCGGGCAGGGGCGTTATCCGGAGGTACGCCCTGGCGACGAGCGCGAGCGTGCCCTCGGAGCCCACTATGAGCCTCACCAGGTCGTAGCCCTGCCTGCACTTGACCGTCCTGCAGCCGAGCATCATGCGGGTACCCTCCTCGTCGGCGAGGACGACCTCGAGCCCCAGCACCCAGTCCCTCATGGTGCCGTACTTGGCGCCCCTCATACCCCCCGCCCCGCTGTTGACGGCGCCCCCCACCGTGGCGACGCTCGCGCTGGCGGGGTCCACGGGGAACATGTAGCCCCTCTCGGCCAGCAGGGCGTTCAGGTCGTCAATCCTGACCCCGGCCTCGACGTGGGCGTAGCTGTCCACCAGGCTGACCTCCAGGACCCTATCCATCCTCTCCATGCTAACCACGACGCCAGGCCCCAGCGGGACCGCCGAGCCGGAGAGGCTGGTCGTCGAGCCCTGAGGGTAGATGGGGAACTCGTACCTGTAGGCCAGCCTAGCCAGGGCCTGCAGGTCGCCGGGGCCCTCCGGGAAAACCACCGCCGCCGGGGGCTCGGGGCTCTCCAGGCCAACCGGCTCCCGGGCGTAGAGCCGCACTATGTCCTCCTCCGCAACCACCTTCCCGGGCCCCAGCGCCTCCTCGAGGAGGCTGGCAACCCTCTCCCTACCCGGGGCCAACAGGCGGGGCACCTCCGAGCGTGAGAATGGGCGCCGGGGCGCTTATACGCTAGGGGTATATGCGGTCCCTGAACCTTGGGAAGGGCAGGGAGTCCCTTATGTGGTCCAGGCCGGCTATCCACATGACCAGCCTGTCAACCCCAAGGCCGAAGCCGCTGTGGGGCACGCTCCCGTAGCGGCGGAGGTCGAGGTACCACCTGTACTCGTCGGGGTTGAGGCCCTCCTCCCTGATCCTCGCAAGGAGCGCCTCGTAGCGGTCCTCCCTCTCGCTCCCCCCTATCACCTCCCCGTAGCCCTCGGGGGCTAGGAGGTCGAAGCCTAGCACCACCTCGGGCCTCCCCGGGTCGGGCTTCATGTAGAAGCTCTTCAGGTGCTTGGGGAAGTGGGTGACGAAGAACGGCGTGTCAAAATAGCCAGTCAGCACCCGCTCCTCGTCCGCCCCCAGGTCGTCGCCCCACTCGACGCTCACACCCTTCCTCCGGAGCAGCTCCACAGCCTCATCGTACGTTATGGAGGGGTAGTCAGGCCTGGCCGCCCGCTCTAGGGGCTCGGTGCTCCTGCCCAGGAGGCTCAGCTCCTCGCTGGCCCCCTCGAGGACCCCCCGCACCGCCGCCGCCACCAGCTCGGCGGCGACCCGCATGGAGTCGCGCATGCGGGCCCAGGCCTCCTCGGTCTCGAGGTGCCAGTACTCGTAGAGGTGCCTGCGGGTCCTGCTCCTCTCCGCCCTGAAGCTCGTGGTGAGGCTCCAGACCCTCTCGAGGCTATATATGAGGGCCTCCAGGTAGAACTGGGCGCTCTGGCTCAGGTAGGCCTTGCGGCCGAAGAAGTTAACCTCGAAGAGCGTGGCCCCGCCCTCGACGGCGCTCTGGGTCAGTATCGGGGGGCTGACCTCCCACCAGCCGTTCTCGTCGAGGTACCTCCTCATGGCGTGGAGCGCCACGTGGCGCAGCCTCCAGACCGCGGTGAGCCTCCTACTCCTTATCCAGAGGTGCCTCACGTCCAGGAGGTAGTCCACGCCCTCCCCGCCCTTTATCGGGAAGTCCTCCGCCCTACTGTGGAGCACGAACCCCTCAGCCCTAAGCTCGGCCCCCCCAGGCGCCCTGGGGTCGGCCTCCACCCTACCCCACGCCTCCACCGCCGACTCTATCGTGGCGGCCTCGGCCGCCCTGACGGCCTCGGGCGGGGCGGTGGCCCTGTCTACAACGACCTGCATCACTCCCTCCGAGTCCCTCACGACTACGAAGATCTTCCCTCCCAGGTCCCTCTTCCTGTACACCCACCCCCTAACCCTGGCCTCCTCCCCGACGAGCCCGAGTGCCCTCCGGGTCTTCACCAGGGCCGGGAGCCCGCCCGCGCCGCTGGACACGCCCCTACTCACCCCCAGGCGGCTCCACACCCAGCGCCTCGCCCGCCCTGAGCCAGCACTCCTCCAGGGCCCTCGCAGCCGAGCCCCGGAAGGGGTCCGAGTCGGGGTCCACGGCGACCCTGAGGCTTATCACCTCGGCCCTCCCGGGGGTGAGGAGCACCACAGCCTCGCACCCCCCGGGGAGGTCGAGGTAGCAGAGCCTCGCCGGCCCCCCGGCGCTTAGGGTGGACCTGCACCCCCCCGGCTCCCGGGGGAGCCTGGCGTAGAAGTCTATCGAGTAGACGCGGCGGCCCGGCTCCTCGACCACCGACACCTGATGGTGCGGCCTCACGTACTCGGAGCGGGCCTCCGCCGGCACAGGCTAGCACCCTCTCAGGGCTGGCTGGAAGGGGCCGGGAGGGGGCTCACCACCTTCAGGAGCGAGCCGCAGAAGGGGCAGCGGTACTTCAGGGCCCGGGCGTCGGCGGCGCAGAAGTAGGCCTCGTACTTCTCCGCGCACTTGGGGCAGGCGTAGACGACCTCGACCTTCCTGGCGGAGCCGGGCTTCTGGCCGGTGAGGCTGAGCTTCCGCCCGCACACCCTACAGTAGACGGTGACCCAGCCTATGTGGCCCCACGCGTTCGTCCCCTTCAGCAGGCCGACCGTCAACCTCGCACCCCCCGGCCGCTCCTCCTCTCGCCTTTAAATCCTGTTCCCCGGCAGTGGCCCAGGCTGGATGGGGGAGGGTGCAGGGCTTGGCGTCGAAGCCTGTAATACTCACGGTGGCCCTCTTCGTGGCCACGCTCGTCTCGGGCACGATAGGCTACGCCTACTACCACTCCTACACGGGCATAGTGGATAGCCTCTCGAGCCCGCCCACGCTCGAGGAGGCGCTGTCCCGGGTCTCGCACCTGCGCTACAGGGCGGTGCTGACCAATGGGAGCATCTGGATAGTCGACGTAACAGTTAACCACGCCAACAAGAGCGTGGGGGTCGACCTGCTTGACTCCAACGGCACCCTAGTTGCCCGCTACGTGTTCGGCTACAGCAACGACAGCATAATCTACGCCTACAGGCTCGACCCCAAGACTGGGAACAGGACCGGCCTCGACGTGGCCCAGGTTAACGGGCCCTTCCGGACCAGCGTGAGGGTCCTAAGGAGCCCCGCTGGCGAGGTCGGGGTCGACATCTTCCCGGGAGTCGGCCCCCTATACTCGCTCTACACCATAGGGAGGGCGCTCTCGGTCGACTGGCACGGGCAGCGGTCGCCCTTCGCCACCGTCAGGTGGGGGGTCGCGAGCTATGATTTCAACGGGGAGAAGCTCAAAGCCATCGCCATCTCCCTAACCATACAACCGGTGCCAGCCCCGGTGAGCGAGTACAGCAGCCTCCACGCCGTCAGGGCAGTGGCGGCCGAGAAGGGTGGAGTCGTGTTCTTCCCCGAGGTATCCTACAGCGCGGGGGCCTCGGAGCTCACC
>JALSQL010000009.1 GCA_026985435.1 Acidilobaceae archaeon | reverse complement strand
GGATGGGGCCCTAGGGGACCCGGGGGCAGCGCTCGACGGCCATAAGGCCGGGTTCAGGGTTAACATTATGCTCACCGCTCGGGCGCCAGACCCCGAGGAGACGTGCTCGTGCATGGCTCAGAACCCCCACACGACCCACGTGGTCTACAGGCGGGTTTACCCCGAGGGGAAATGGAGGCTCCCATGCTACGCCATGCTCCATGCGACCACGAGGAGCCTGGCAGAGGGGCTTGTGAAACAGGTCGTAGACTCCTGCAGCATAGAGGAGTACTTCCTCCTCGAGAGCATCAGGGATCTCAAGCCCGGAGTCGTGAGGTGACCCGGAGCCATGATACCACTCAGCGTAATGGTGACGGGCCGGGGCACAGTCTCCACCAGGATAAAGGGCCGCTACCACCGGGGCAGGCCTAGCAGGTTCACAAGCATAGTGCGCCCCGTAGTGTTCTGGAACGTTACATACAGGTGCAACCTTAGGTGCGAGCACTGCTACATAAGGGCCGGGCCAGATGTCAGGAGGCCGGAGCTCAGCCTGGAGCAGGCGCTGGGCGTGGCCCGGCAGATAATAGAGCAGGGTATACCCCTAGTAGTATTCACAGGGGGCGAGCCCATACTCTCCGATAAGTTCTGGGCGGCACTAGAACTCTTCCACGCGCACGGCAAGCCCAAGACCAGCGTCTCAACAAACGGGACCCTCATAACGAGGCGGACCGCTGCCCGCCTCAAGAGCCTAGGAGTGAGCTATGTAGGCATAAGCCTGGACAGCCTCGACCCCGAGACCCACGACCGGTTCCGTGGCGCGAGGGGCGCCTGGAAAGCAGCGGTCCAGGGCATGAGGAACAGTATCGCCGAGGGCATACCTACAGGGCTGAGGGTAACAGTATCGCGCTTCAACCTGGAAGAGGTGCCTCGTATGGTAGACTTCGCCGCCGAGCTGGGCCTCCAGAGGGTGAGCATCTACATGCTTGACACCGTCGGCCGGGGAGCAGACATAGCGGGCTCCCTCCCAAGCCCCGACGAAACCAGGAGGCTTGTAGACCTCCTCGTAGAGAAGGCCAAGCAGTACGAGGGAGCCCTAGAGATACTCCTGGTCAGGATGAACTTCGCCGGCATATACCTGGCGGACCGTCTCAGCAGGTCCCCCGAGGAGTTCAGGGAGTACCTAGACCTAATAGGCCACCAGGGGGACTGCGGGAGGAAGACGGTCAGCATCTACCCGGACGGCACGGTCCGGCCATGCCAGTTCCTAGAGCACATAGTGGTCGGAGACTTGAGAAGACAGCGCCTCAAAGAAATACTTTCCCCGGAGAACCCGAGGCTACGCCCCTTCCTAGAGGTGCACAAACACCTGCGAGGCCCGAGGTGCGGCAGGTGTCCCTTCCGCGAGATATGCGGGGGCGGTAGCAGGAACAGGGCGCTAGTCGTGGGGGGAGACTTCTGGGGCGACGAGCCCCTTTGCTTCCTAGATCCCGAGCGCGTTGCCAGGAAATGGGGGTATAGAGGTTGACGTGGACGCCGTTCTACATAGACCTGGATGGAGTGGAAGCGGCGGTCTTCGGGGGAGGCACAGTAGCGACCCGCCGCGCGCTTATGCTCTCCAGAGCAGGGGCTAAGGTACGGGTCTACTCCCTGCAGTTCACCCGGGAGTTAGAGGAAGAGGCGTCGAGGAACCGATATATCTCCCTGGAGCGGGTAGACCTCTCAAGCGCCGATATTGAGGGGCTAATAGGGGATGCGCTTATAGTTGTGGTAGCGACCAGCGACGAGAGCATAAACCAGAGAATACTAGAAGCGGCCAAGCGGATGCGCCGCCTAGTGAACTACCCGCCCGACGGCAGGAGGGGGAACCTCATAGTCCCCTTCCGGGGAGAAACGAGCTACGGGCTTCACTATGCCATCACGAGCCTCGGAGCAACAGGTATCGCCGCGAGAAGGGCTAGAGACCTTGTGGGCCGCATACTCGAGGAGGACCAGGGGATACGGGTGTGGTACGAGGCCATGAGCAGGGTGAAAAAGCTCCTCAAGTCCAGCATAGGCGATCACAAGCTGAGGTATAGGCTTTACTTCATCGTCGAGAAGGACCCAGAGTTCTCCCGTGCACTAGAAAGGGGAGACCTGGACGGGGCCCTCAGGAGAGCCCAGGAAATAGTCCTCCAGCACCTCCAAGGATCCAGCCAGCCACAAGGCTAAACCCAGGCTCCCCGCCTAGGAGGCTCACCCGGTCTCCCCCACCAGGCATAACACTCAGCAGAATCCCCCTAACACCCATAGCTCTAGCCTCCCCCCGGCCAAGCGCCACGACTCTAGCGCCTAAGCCGTAAACGCCCCGCAGAAGCCCCTCCACAAGAGCGGCGATCGCCGAGTAGTCCTCGGCCTGCCACTGCCTCAACCGTTTAGCCTCATGGTACAAGAGGTAAACTGTGCCCTCTAAGCCGGACCGGGCAATGGAGGAGGCAACATGGAGAGCAGTCACCCAGCGGGGCACAGGGCCGAGGACACGGCGACAGGATCCCCGGAGCATTGCGTGGGCATCCGAGAAGTGGCCTCCTCTAGCAAGGAAGAGGGCAACCCCCAAGCCACACGGCCCGCTGCACCCGTCCGGCTCAGACACGGGGCATGCCGCCGCCGGGATGCCTAGGGCTTTTTCCACGGCCCTGGCAAGGCTGATCACGGCCTCTGCGGCCCGAGGGCTCCGGGGGTCATGGTGCACTATGAGTATCCTCTCCAAGCCCGGGCGTCACCCCCTGCATGCGACCTGGGCCCCCGCAGGGATAGGGAGGCGTAATTACGCGTCATAACAGGGCGCCGGACCGGCAGTCCATGTAAGCCCCTAGCATGATAACCACGAGGCTGCCTCGTGCCCTGGGCACGGCGAGAGTGGTGCTCCCATGGCGGCGGCCCGGGGCTCGCCCTTCAGGGGAGTGGTAGTGGTCTACGCCGATCACAAGAGCAGCCCGCTCAGCTCAATCGGCAGCCTCCACGGTCTGGAGGAGGAGGTGGCGGCCGCCCGCCCCGCGGAGGGGCTCGTGGTACTAGCCACTTGCAACAGGTTCGAGGTTTACATGCACAATCCCCGTCCTGGAGCTGTTGAGAGGCTGGCTAGCGCCATCGCATCATGGGGGGCCAGGCCCCGCGTAGCGGAGGGGCGAGAGGCCGTCGTTAGACTTATGAGAATAGCGAGCGGTCTCGAAAGCGTCATCCTAGGAGAAAACGAGATACTGGGCCAGGTCAGGGAAGCATGGCTCAAGTACAAGAAAGCGGGGCTAACAACAAGCCTCCTCGACAGGATATTCCACGCCGCCATACTTGCGGGGAAAAGGGCCAGAAGCGAGACCGGCATAAGCAGGGGCCCCGCCAGCTACCTAACCGCTGCTGTGCAGGCAGCCTCCAACGCCCTGGGAGGGCTCGACGGGAGGAGGGTCGCAGTAGTTGGCGGAGGCTCCAGCGGGGAAAAGCTAGCGTCGATCCTATGCAGCCTCTACAAGCCTTCAAAGCTCCTGGCAGTATCGAGGAGCCCTATGAGAGCCTCTAGGGTTGCGTCGAGATGCAGTGTGGGTGAGCCCGTGGCTCTGGCTGAGGCGCCGGCGAGGGCGCGGGGTGTTGACGCTGTTCTGGTGGCCGTGAAGGGGTACAGGCCCGGCAGCCTAGGCTGGGCTCTCTCTGCCAGGATAGTGGTCGACATTAGCAATCCCCCCGTGGTTCCCCGGTCCGGTAATGTGCTCGGGATGGAGGATCTCCAGGCCATGGTTAGGGCCGGCATAGAGGAGAGGAGGAAATGGGTCCCCGCGGTAGAGGAGATCATAGCAGAGGAGGCCGGGAAGCTTGAGGCCCGCCTCCTCGAGGCCAAGTACAGGATCGGCGAGATAATAGCGGCCCTCGACAACTGGGCCGATGAGCTCGCCAGAGCAATGTCAGGCAGAGAGAGCGAGTACAAAGCTCTCCGCCTCTACGGCAAGAGGCTCCTCCACCCCCTCTACATGGCGCTACGCCGGGCCGCCGCGCAGGGCATGTCGTGGGAGGCGTTCCAGGAGGCGATAACGAGTGGCGCTGGGAGTGTTCGGGGAGTTCCCCTGGGCAAGGCCGAGAAGGCTTAGAGCGGGCAAGGGGATTAGGGACATCGTGGCAGAGACAAGGCTTCACCCCTCCATGCTCATGCTACCCATATTCGTGGACGAGAGGCTGGCCCGCCCGGAGCCGATCGAGAGCCTGCCAGGCCACAGCTACTACCCGCCAGAGCACGAGAGCCTCGCGGGCCTCGTCGGCAAGGCAATGGAGCTGGGCGTGAGGGCGTTCCTGCTCTTCGGGATCCCCCGCTACAAGGACGAGAACGCCTCGAGGGCTTACGCGAGCGACGGACCGGTGCAGAGGGCCATCCGGTATCTCAGGAGGGAGTATGGCTGGGAGCCTGTTCTAGCGGCTGACCTATGCATATGTGGCTACTCCAGCCACGGCCACTGCGGCCTGCCGAGGGAGTGTAGGAGGGGTACTTGTATAGATAATGATGCGACCCTCGAGATCTATCGTAGGATAGCCCTGAGCCAGGCCGAGGCAGGGGCGGATATTGTTGCGCCGAGCGGCATGATGGACGGGCAGGTCCGGGCCATAAGAGAGGTGTTGGAGCGCGAGGGGTATAGTGATGTCGCTATAATGAGCTACAGCGTCAAGTACGCGAGCAGCTTCTACGGGCCCTTCCGGAGCGTCATGGATAGTGCGCCAAGGTTCGGGGACCGGAGTACGTACCAGATGGATTCGAGGAACGCTCTCGAAGCGGTCCGGGAGGCAGCGCTCGATATACGGGAGGGTGCAGACATCATAATGGTGAAGCCCGCCCTCCCGTATCTCGATGTTATACGCCTCGTAAGAGAGAGCTTCCCCTACGTCCCCCTGGCGGCCTACAGCGTGAGCGGAGAGTACAGGATGCTCCTCGAGGCGGTCCGCCAGGGCTTCCTCCCCCGCAGCGCTGTGGTAGAGGTGCTCACCTCCATAGCTAGGGCGGGGGCGAACATCATCATAACGTACAGCGCTCTCGAGGCGGCCAGAGAGCTGGCAGGGGTGACAGGAGCGTGAGCGGGGAAGCGGGAGAGTGGCTGGAAAGGGCTAGAAGGGTCCTGGTAGGCGGGGTCAACAGCACTGTGAGGGCTTTCACCAGGCCAAGGCCCCTCCTGGCGGTGAGAGGGGAGGGCCCCTACATTTACGATATCGAGATGGGCAAGCTACTCGACTACGTGCTCGGCTACGGACCGCTCATACTAGGCCACGCCCACCCAGAGGTGGCCGAGGCGGTCCGAAGAACGCTCGAGACCGGCTGGCTATTCGGCGCCACAACACCCCCGGAAATAGAGCTCGCTGAGGAGATAGTCTCAGCAGTCTACCCCGGAGGGCAGG
>JALSQL010000008.1 GCA_026985435.1 Acidilobaceae archaeon | reverse complement strand
CCTGGAGGGGTCCGGGGTGCCCATGGCTATCCCTATGGTCTCGGCGAAGACCTCCTTAACCACGGCGCCAGCGAGGGCGCTCAGGCCGAGCACCCAGTAGTGGTCGCCCACGCCTATCGGCCTGAAGAGCTGGCCTATCGCGGCGCCCACATAGTAGCCAGCCGAGAGCCTGGGGTCGTCGGTGTAGCCGCCGGGCCCAGCGTGGAGGAGGCCCCATATTATGAAGGCGCCCACGAGTATCGGGCCGCCCATCTTCTTCAGGAACTCGCCGAGCGCCTCCCTGGTGGACCACCATATGACCCTGAGGCTGGGGCCGTGGAGCGGGGGCAGCTCTATGACGAGGCTGGGCTTCTCCTCGACGCCACTGAAGCGGCGCGCCTGCCACTTGGCCACCAGCCTAGCGGTCACGAGTGCGACGGCGAATGATGTGGCGTAGATGCCCGTCGCCGCCAGGGCCTGCTGGAGGGCGCCGTGGAAGAACGCTGAGACGAACAGTGTTATGACGAGGAACCTGGCGCTGCAGACTATGAAGGGTATGGAGAGGGCCGCCCGGAGCTTCTCCGCGGGCTCCAGTATGCGGGTCGAGATAATGGCGGGGACGTTGCAGCCCATCGCGAGGCCGAGGGGGTAGACGCTCCTGCCCGTGAGGCCGAACCTGCTCATGATCGGGTGGAGGGCCACCGCCACCCTGGTGAGGAGGCCGACGTCCTCTATGAGGGCGAGCATCGCCGTGACGGTGGCGACTAGGGGTATGAAGCTGGCCACGAGGCCCACGCCGTCGATAGCGGCGCCCACAGCGCCCGCCAGAGGGCCGGGGGGGAGGGCCGCCGTTACCGCGCCCTTGACCCACTCGAAGAGCGCCGCTATCAGGCCGCCCAAGCTGAACTCCTCGAGCGCCCCCGCGGCGCCGGGCATCCAGTGCGACAGTATAACGTTGAGGGGGAACCCTAGGTTGACGCTGAACGCCGTTAGGAAGATAAGGAAAACCAGGCCCACGCTGGCGAGCGGCCCGAGGACGGGGTGGCGGAAGAGCCTGTCGAGCCAGCCGGGCGCCTCCCTGGGCTTCCTCCTGACGACGTAGCTCCTAGCCAGGCGCTCGGCCAGCCTCACCCTAGCCTGGGCTACGAGGAGCTGGGGCTCGAGCCCGGTCTTCTCGCGGAGCTCGCCAGCCAGGCGCTCGGCCTCCTCGACGAGGCCGCCCAGGCCCGCCTCCTCCAGTGCCGCCGCCACAAAGTCGTCCCCGGCCAGCAGCTGGGCCGCGAGCCACCTGGCCGTGACCCCGGCCTCCCGGGCGAACTCCACGAGCCCGGGGTGGGAGGCGAGGCGCTCCACGGCCTCCTCGGCTAGGCCGTAGTCCACCCGTAGGGTGGCCCTGGCGCTCCACCCCCGGGTGAGGAGCCTCCTGAGCTCGTCGATGCCGACGCCCTCGAGGGCGCTGGTTACGACCAGCGGCACCCCCAGCTCCCTCGCCAGGCCCTCGGCGTCCACGTGGACCCCCATGCCGTGGGCGAGCCTGGCCTTGGTCACGGCGATGGCCACCCTGCCGTCTAGGGCCTCAACGGCGCTGACGAGGAGGTAGAGGCTCTTCTCCGGCACAGTAGCGTCTAGCACGACTATGACTCCGTCTGGTTTTAGGCGGAAGAAGGCCTCCATGGTTACCCTCTCTTCGAGCGTGGTAGACCCGAGGCCGTAGACTCCTGGGAGGTCTATGAGGCAGTAGCCCTCCCTGGAGCGGGCTATGCTCACGTCGACTGTGACGCCAGGCCAGTTGCCCACCCTCGCCCTCCCACCGGTTAGTACGTTGAAGAGCGTGCTCTTCCCCGTGTTCGGCGAGCCTATGAGGACGTATAGCCTCCCGCAGGCGGAGGCCTCCCTAGCTATCCACGAGAGCTTCTCGCCGGCCTCCGCAGCGGCGGCGCCGTGGCTGGCGTGGTGCATTGCAGTAGCCCCTAGGGGGTGTTTAACGGCGTTACGGTTTTTATGCGAAGGTCTTAGAAACCACTTCGCCTACGATACGGCTTCACCCCGGCTACTTGTAGTGGCCGGGCCCGGGGAACAGGCCCTCGCGCACCTCCCGGGCGTACTCTGCCACCGCCCTGGTCACCACGCCCATGACGTCGGCGTACCTCTTCGCAAAGGGCGGCGTGAACTCCGAGAAGCCTATCAGGTCGTGGAGGACGAGAACCTGGCCGTCGCAGTGGGGCCCGCTGCCTATACATATCGTCGGCACGCCCACCGACTCCGTGACGGCCCTCGCGGCGTCGGCCTTGGTGTACTCTATAACTATCGCGAACGCCCCAGCCTCCTCGAGCGCCCTGGCGTCCTCAACCAGCCTCCTGACCTCGCCCTCCGTCTTCCCCTGCCGCCGGTAGCCGCTGAGCCTGTGCACCCTCTGCGGGGTGAGGCCTATGTGGCCCACGACGGGGACGCCAGCGTTGACTATCGCGCGGACCCTGTCGGCGTACTCGCTGCCGCCCTCCAGCTTCACGGCCTCAGCCCCGGCCCTCGCCAGGGCCCCGGCCGACTCCACGGCCTTGGAGACGCTGGGCTCGTAGCTCATGAAGGGCATGTCAGCCACGACCAGGGCGCAGGGCCGGGCCCTGGCTACCGCGGCCGTGTGGCGGGTCATGTCGTCCAGGGTGACCTGGAGCGTGGACTCGTAGCCCAGCACGACCATCCCGAGGCTGTCCCCCACGAGGATCATGTCAACCCCGGCCCTGTCAACGGCGAGCGCCGAAGGGTAGTCGTAGGCTGTTACCATCACGAGCCTCCTAGACCCCTTGGCCGCTAGGACGTCGCGGACCCTAACCTTCCCCCGGCCGCCAGCGCAACCCCCAGCCAACCCAGCTGGCACCCCGCCTCAAGGACTTCGCCGCCCGGCTATAGGTCGGACCCCAAAATAACCGCGCAACCGGCAGGCCCGGCGGGGGCGGGCGTTGAGGGTTCTAGTCTACGGCGCTGGTATAGCGGGCCTCACGGCGGCGCTAGAGCTGGCCAGGGCTGGCGCCAGGGTGGAGGTGGCCGACCCGCGGGGCCCCGGCGCCGGGGCCACGTCGAGGGCGGCCGGGATCGTGACGCTGCAGATGCCGGGGGCCCTCGAGGAGTGGGCTATGGAGGCGATCGAGGCCTACACGAGGCTCGGGGCCGCCAGGAGGGTCCACGGCGTCGTAGTCGCCCCGCGGCCGTGCGTGGAGCGGCTGCTCTCGGAGAGGCTCGTAGCCAGCGGGCTGGCCGGGGGGCTCACCGCCAGTGAGGCCTCCAGGCTGGTGGGCCACGAGGTCAGGGTTCCGGAGGGGTGGGGGGCAGCGTACACGCTCGACGCCCTAGTGGACGTCGGCGGCCTGGTCTCGGCGCTCACGGCCAGGCTGGAGGCGCTGGGGGTGAGCCTTGGGCGACGGGCGCCCAGCCCCTACGAGGCATCCCTAGGGGGCTACGACGCCGTTGTCGTCGCGGCCGGTGCCTGGACCCCCGCCGTGCTGGGCGTCGAGCCCCGGGAGATCGCCGGCTCCTCCCTGTACAACTGCGAGGCCTCCTCCGTGGCGCTGCCCGAGGGCTCGCGCCAGGAGGCTATCCTCTACGTGGAGTCGGGGGTTGACGCGGCCTACTCCGTGCCCGAGGCACCGGGGAGGGCGATAGTGGGGGACGGGCCCAACAACGTGATAGAGAGCCCCCTCGACGCGGCCCCCACGCCTGGCGCGGTCTACCAGGTGCTGGAGACCCTCGCGGAGGCGGCGCCCGCGTACCTCGACGCCTACCCGACCGCCTCGTGGGCCGCGCCCTGCCTCATAACGGGCGACGGCCTCCCAGCGGTGGGCGAGTGGGTCGAGGGCATCTACATCCTAGCGGGCCTGGACGGCTACGGCCTCATGGCGGCGCCGGCCCTGGCGAGGCTGCTCGCCCACAACATAACCCGGGGCACCCCCCTCCCCGGCTGGCTAGACCCCCACAGGAGGGCCAGCCCCTGGCGCGGGGAGGGGCCGCCGCCAGAGCCCTTCCGGGGCTGCAGCTAGGCCCGCCCGGCGGCGCCCGGCCGTAGCGCTAGGAGGGTAAACCTGAGGGCGTAGTACGCTAGAACCAGCGACAGGGCGGCCATGAGGGCAGCGTAGGCGTGCTGGCCCGTGCGGCCCGCCGCCACTCCCCCCGCGGCCAGGAGGGCGAGCCACGCGTAGTCCATCCACACGTGGGAGGCGTACATCACGGGGAGCCCGGCCCTCAGCCTCGACGCCTCCTCCAGCAGGGGGAAGCCCGTTGTGGCCCACCACGCTAGGAAGTAGGGGTTCGCCCCCGTGTAGAGGACGCCGACGACCACGGCTCCGGCCAGGCTGTCGGGGCTCAGGGGGCCGCCCCGCCCGGGGCCAGCTATGGAGACAGCGCCCCTCCACGAGGCGACCGCAAGCTCCGCCAGGCCCGCCGAGAAGAACCAGGTGAACCCAGCCATGACGGCGAGTAGCAGCCTCCCCCAGCCCCCCGTGAGCGCCCCCCGGACCCTCGAGGCCCACCTTGTTAGGAGTGCGACGTAGGGGAGCTCGAAGAGCGTGTGGCCTAGGGCGACAGCCACGCCGCCCAGAGGGCCGAGCATGGCGCCAGCCGCCACCCCGGCGGCGGAGAGCGGGCCGGGGCTGAGGGCGCCGCTGGGCGTTATGGCCAGGGTCTTCGCCACGAGCCTGGCGTAGGGCGTCCTCAAACCTCCCAGGGCACCCGGCGGCAGCCCGGGCGGGCCGGGTTAAAAGAGGAGGGGGCTAGCCCGGGCGTATCTTGCCCAGGAGGAACCTGGTTATCACGAGCTTCTGGGCCTCGTTGGTGCCGTCGCCTATCTCGATCATCTTGATGTCGCGGTAGTAGCGCTCCACGGGGCTCTCCTTGCTGTACCCTATCCCCCCCAGGACCTGCATGGCGAGCCTCACCAGGTCGGTGCCGTACTTCGCGGTGAAGTACTTGGCCATGCTGGAGTATAGTATGAAGTCCTCGTGGCCCTGGTCGAGCTTCCAGGCGGCGGTGTATATGAGGAGCCTGGAGGCCTCGAGGAGCGTCTTCATGTGGGAGATCATGGAGGTGACCATCTGGTGCTCTATTATCGGGACGCCCATGCTCTCCCTCTCCCTCGCATAGCGGAATGCCTCGTCGAACGCGGCCTGCATGACGCCGAGGCCCGTGGCGGCCGTGGTTATCCTCCCCTCGTTCAGGGTCATCATGACCTTCTTGAAGCCTGTCCCCGGCTCGCCTATCATGTTAGACGCTGGCACGCGGCAGTCGTCGAAGTAGACCAGGCTAGTGCCGCTGCCCCTGTAGCCCATCATCTCCAGCTTTGAGACCTGAACGCACGGCCCCTTGTCTACTATGAAGAGGCTGACCCCCCTGTGGCGCTCCTCGGGCTTGCCGGTCCTGGCGGCGACTATGAAGAAGTCGGCGTAGGGTGCGTTGGTTATGAACATCTTCTG
>JALSQL010000007.1 GCA_026985435.1 Acidilobaceae archaeon | reverse complement strand
AAAGCTTTTTCAGAGTCTAGGGGCGTTTGAAAAATGCCTCCAAGCCCGGGGGGTCGGGCGGCGTGCCTTAGACGGGATGGCTGTGCCGCTGTCCTCGGCAGCCGCCTATGACCCCACACGGGTTTGGGTGTCCGTGTGGGCGAGGTGGAAGTTCCCCCGCCGACGGTGTCACAGGCGCAAAAGGCTATAGTTTCGAAAATAGAATGGAGCGGTAAGGGGCAAAGGGTGAGCCCAGCTAGGATACTATACAGGATCCCCGGGAGGCCCAGGCCAGTGAAGCCTCACAAGGGGGTAGTGGGGCCCATAAGGCCGCTGGGCCGGGGGATTCACTTCATGCTCCACTACGTATACCCCGGCCCTGGGAGTTGGCGTGTCGAGCCTCACCTAGTCATTGACCCTACGGGGTCCCTGGAGCTCCGGGGGGTCTACGTGGTTGAGGGGCCGGTTGTCCTAGCCAGGTATGAGGGCCTCCGGGAGGCCATGAGTGGCGGCGTTGCCCAGGGCGTCTTCCCCCGCTTCCACCTGGCGCCCTGGGGCGCCCCTGTGGTCTACGTGGATTCTATCTCGAAGCCGGACGAGGACGCCGCGAGGCTGCTCGACAGCCTGGGCGCCTGGAGGGCTCTCCGCTGGATGGAGAGCCTGGAGGTGGAGGTTGTGTTCGAGTAGCGCCGGCTCCGAGCGGGCGGATTTAACCCCGCCCCCGGGCCGATACTACTTCGGGGTGCCCGGCATGGTTGTTGAGGTGCCGCTCAGGAGGGTCGACAAGTACACCTGGATGATACCCGCGGGGAGCCAGCCCTGCATGAAGGTACCATCAATCATATACGCCGACGACTTCCTCATAAAGAAGATGCGCGAAGACCTCACACTCCGCCAGGCCATGAACGTGGCTTGCCTCAAGGGCATACAGAAGTACAGCATAGTAATGCCCGACGGCCACCAGGGCTACGGGTTCCCCATAGGCGGCGTCGCCGCCATGGCCATAGACGAGGATGGCGTCATAAGCCCTGGAGGCGTCGGCTACGACATCAACTGCCTCTCCCCCGACACTAGGATACTGACCGAGTACGGTTACACAGTTAGGATAAAGGACCTGGCGAGCGTGGCTGCGAGGCAGGCCATAGTCGCCAGAGGCGAGAGCGGCGCGGAGCCCGCTAGGATCCGGTTCATAGCCGTTAGGAGCCTCGAGCCCGGCGAGAAGGCTGTGCGGCTAGTGACGGAGTCAGGCTGGGTTGTCGAGGGGAGCAGGGACCACCCGGTCCTAACCAGGGATGGCTTCAAGCGCCTGGACCAGGTCAGGCCGGGCGATGAGGTGGTGGTCTACCCCTTCGACGGTGTAGAGTATGAGGACTCTAACGACGTGATAGTAGATGAGAAAACCCTCTCCGACATCCCACACGAGGCCCTAGCGCACCTCAAGAGGCTGGGCCTCATACCGCTACGCTACAACGACCCCAGGGCTGGCGTGCTGGCCAGGCTCCTAGGGTTCGCGCTAGGCGACGGCCACCTGGGCACCATGGGGGGCAGGCTCGTGCTGAGCTTCTATGGCAGGCCGGACGTGCTTGAGAACGTGAAGAGGGACATCGAGAGGCTCGGGCTCTCGGCCAGCCTCTACGTGCGGAAGAGGGGTTACAGCATCAGGACGGCCAGCGGCGAGTATAGCGGTGAGAGCGAGACCGCCGAGCTCAGGGTGTCCTCCAGGGCCTTCGCCCACCTGATGAAGGCCCTAGGGATGCCCCTCGGGAAGAAGGTGGAGACGCCATATAGGGTCCCCGAGTGGATCATGAGGGCGCCGCGCTGGATTAAGAGGAACTTCCTGGCCGGCCTCTTCGGCGCTGATGGCAGCATCCCCTCATTCAAGGGGAAGACCCCGCTCCCCATACACCTGACACAGTCTAAGGCCAGCGAGCTTGCGGATAGCCTAGAGCTCTTCTTAGACGATGTGAAGACGCTGCTCCGGGAGCTCGGCATCGGGGAGGTGCTGGTCTACCCGGTGAAGACCGCCGTAGAGGGCAGGGTAACCTTGAGGCTAGCAGTAGAGGGCGAGGAGGACATATCCCGCTTCCTGGGGGTTATAGGCTACGAGTACGACGACCGCAAGAGGGTTAGGGGGCTCTACGCTCACGCCTACCTCAGGCTGAAGAGGGCCATCAAGCTCGCGAGGGCTAACGCCGCCAGGGTGGCTGGGGAGGTCTACAATGCCACGGGCAGCATACGGCTGGCCCACCAGGCTGTCTCCCAGCTCGTGAATAGGAGGTTCGTGGAAAGGGCTGTCTATCAGGGCATCTCCGAGGCAAGGCTCCCCCAGGGCTTCCCCGACTTCGAGGACTACGTTAAAGCCAAGGCTGCTGGCGGGGGCTTCGTGTACGATAGGGTCGTAAAGGTGGAGGAGTACGATCCCGACTACAGGGAGTTCTACGATATAGGCGTGTACCACAAGGCCCACAACTTCATAGCCAACGGCATAGTCGTACACAACTGCGGCGTTAGGGTGCTGAGGACCGATCTCACGATTAAGGATGTGCGTCCGAGGATCAAGGAGCTCGTTGACACTATCTACTACAATGTGCCTAGCGGTCTCGGTAGCACGGGTAAGGTTAGGGTTACGGTGGGCGAGCTTGAGAGGGTGCTAGCCGAGGGTGTTCAGTGGGCCGTTCAGAGGGGCTATGCTTGGGCTGACGACCCTGAGCATATCGAGGAGCGTGGCAGCTGGAGCCTGGCCGACCCGAGCAAGGTTAGCGCTAGGGCCAAGCAGAGGGGCGCCGCTCAGCTCGGCACTCTGGGCAGCGGCAACCACTTCCTCGAGGTTCAGGTTGTCGATAGGATATTTGATGAGAGGATAGCCAAGGCTTTCGGCATCGAGGAGGAGGGCCAGGTTGTCGTCATGATCCACACGGGTAGCAGGGGCCTCGGCCACCAGGTGGCCAGCGACTATCTCGCAATAATGGAGAGGGCTATGAGGAAGTACGGCATAAGGCCCCCGGACAGGGAGCTGGCGAGCGTGCCCTACAGCACGAGGGAGGCTCAGGATTACATACGCGCAATGGCGAGCGCCGCGAACTTCGCGTGGACCAACAGGCAGCTCATAACCTACTGGACCAGGGAGAGCTTCCGGAAGGTCTTCCATAGGGACCCCGACCAGCTCGGGATGAGGATAGTCTACGACGTCGCCCATAACATCGCGAAGTTCGAGGAGTACGATGTAGACGGCAAGAGGAGGAAGCTAATAATACACAGGAAGGGGGCGACTAGGGCCTTCCCGCCCGGCCACCCGGAGATACCCAAGGACTACAAGGACTACGGGCAGCCCGTGCTGATACCCGGCAGCATGGGCACGGCCAGCTACATACTGGCAGGCACCGTCGAGGGCGTCAAGAGCTGGTACACGGCACCCCACGGCGCCGGGAGGTGGATGAGCAGGGCGCGCGCCAAGAGGACCAAGAGCTACACTGAGGTGGTGCGCGAGCTGGAGGTTAAGGGGATATACTTGAGGGCCAGCAACCGCGCCACAGTAGTTGAGGAGATGCCCGAAGCATACAAGGACGTAGACAGGGTGGCGCAGGTGGCTCACGCCGTCGGCATCGGGAGACTCGTGGCCAGGCTCCGCCCCATAGGGGTGACCAAGGGCTAGCCCGGCCCCGTTTATACCCTCATCTATCCAGCCCCTACCCATCGGTGTCAGCTGTGGGGGGGCGGGGCCGGCTCGGCGGCTGGAGGCGTAGGAGGCCCCGCCCCCGCTTTAGGCATGTCGTCGAGATTGCCAGTGGGATACTCATAGCTAACGTTGGCGACGTTGCGAACATATTCATTTCCGCGTACCTCGCCTGGGCCCTGACGAGGTACCCTGTGATACTAGCCCTGCTACCGGGCCTCGCGAGCATTAGGGGCGGCGTCATGTCGTCGATGGCGGCCCGCCTCTCGACAGCCCTCCAGCTCGGCACCCTGAAGCCCAGGCTGATCGAGGCCCTGGAGGCCGAGGCTGCGGGGGTCATAACGGCGACCCTGCTCGGCACAGTCATGGTCGCCCTCGCCGCCTCGCTGGCCTCCGGACTTGGGTTCCCCGAGTGCCTCTCCGCCGCCGGTATATCGAGCGCTGTCGTGCTCCTCGCCATGCTACCCTTCGCGGCGGCCATAGCGGTCTTCATCTACAGGAGGGGCGTTAACCCCGACAACGTGGCGGCCCCCGTGTTGACTGTTGTAGGCGACATAATCACGCTCCCCTCGCTCGCGGCCGCCGTCGTCCTCCTGGAGCCCTACGGGCCACGCCTCGAGGCGGCGGCGTCGCTGCTCGTGCTATGGGCGGCCGCCACCACGCTCTTCTACTCGATCCTGGGCGGCGGCCGCCTCGCGCGGGTGGTGCGCGACTCCGCAATCGCCCTGGCCCTCCTGGGCCTCCTGGAGAGCGGGGCGGGGAGCGTGCTCGCCAGGTGGCGCGTCGTCCTATACTCGGCTGGCCTGATACACGTGGTCGGAAGCCTGCTGGAGGACGCCGGGGCGGCGGCCGCCGTAGTATCGAGTAGGTCGTCCACGATCCTACACCTCTACGGGCCGTCCCGCCTCGCCCCGGCGCTGGCCTCGATGGTTATCGAGGCCGTCCTGGGCGCCCTCCCGGGCCTTGCTATACTCTCCGGCATCGGCTACATGTCAGCCTCCCTCGCGGGCATACCGGCGAGCCCGGGGAACCTCCTGGCGGCGCTGGTCGGCGGGGGCTCTATCCTTGTAGCGGTCGGCAGCGTCGCGGGTGCGGGCATAGCGTGGCTGGCCTACAGGCTCCAGCTAGACCCTGACTCCATAGCGATCCCCGTGGTCACCTCCCTGGTAGACCTAACCGGCACGATCATCGTTGCGGCCATCGCCTTAGAGCTTGCCCAGCCTCTTGGCTAGCATCGACGCGTAGCTCTCAGTGACTAGGGGGCGCCCGGCCAGGCCGAGGGCCCCTATGGCCTCCTCCAGGTCCCGCGGGTCAGAACGCAGCGACTCCACCTCGACGAAGCATCCTAGCCCCTCTACTTTGTCGAGCGTCACGAGCGCCCTGCCCAGCCTGGCGTAGTACCTACTCTTCACGACTCTAAGCCCCTCCCGGAAGCCTAGGGCCTCCAGGACCTCGAGCACCCTGGGCTCGGTGTCGGCTTCCACCTCTAACCTGGCCTTCACACCCTCCCCGACACGCGGCCCCTTGTAGGTGAGCCTAGCCCTGCCCCCCGAGAGCCGGACCCTGACCGCCTCGTCTCTAGCGACGACGTCGCGGCAGGGGTGGAGTAGGTAGATGTCGACCTCCCTCAGCGGCCCCTCGACCGCGGCGCCCAGCTCCTTCAGCCTCTCGAGCAGGCCGCCGACCTCGCCGCAGTCCACCGGCACCTTGACCTCAATCTCCATCTTACCGCCAGTCATACCTGGCGCACCCTCGACTACCCGGGGAGCGGCAGCGCTAGTGGGCCTTGAATGGTAGGCCCAGCCCGTTCAGTTCCTCCAGCACGGACCTGACCGCCTCATGGCTGGGGGTCTCGGCCACCACTTCAACCTCCGCCCAGCCCGGCTCGAGGAAGGGTAGCATCCTATCGTGGCGTATGTCTATGATGTTCAGCTTGGCGTTGGCAAGTATCGTTATCACCCTGTTCAGCCAGCCGGGCGCGTCGGGTATGAGCCCCCTAATCCTCACGACCCTGGCCTCCCTCACGAGCTGGTAGTAGACCACCTTCGGTAGCCTAGTCATGTCTATGTTGCCGCCGCTTACTATCACCACCACCCTCGCCCCCCTCGGGGGCTCGATCTTCCCGGAGAGGAGGGCCGCCAGCGCGGCCGCCCCAGCCCCCTCGGCTAGGGTCTTACTCCTCTCCAGGAGCATGTAGATAGCCCTGGCCACCTCGCCGTCGTCCACAGTCACGACGTCGTCGATCAGCCTGCTCAGGAGTGAGAACGTTATCCTTCCCGGCCTCTTAGTGACCAGCCCGTCCATGAGGCCCGGCCTGGCCGCTACCTCGACGGGCTCGCCGGCCTCGAGGCTCCTGGACAGCTTCGGCGCGTAGGCGGGCTCCACCCCCACGACCTTTACCTGGGGGTGCCTGGTCTTGAGCCACGAGGCCACCCCCGAGGCCAGGCCGCCGCCGCCCACGGGCACGACCACTAGGTCGGGCGCGCCGCCCAGCTGCTCCTCCACCTCGACAGCTATCGTCCCCTGACCCGCTATGACGTATGGGTCGTCGAAGGGGTGTATGAAAGTGGCGCCTGTCTCCTCGGCGATCTCGACGGCGCGCTTGTAGGCGTCATCGTAGACCCTACCGTGGAGGACCACCTCAGCCCCGTAGCCCCGAGTCGCCTCAACCTTAGCCTGGGGAGCCGTCTCGGGCATCACAATCGTGGCCCTAACCCCCACCCGCGAGGCGGCGTACGCCACGCCCTGGGCGTGGTTTCCAGCGCTCGCCGCGACGACCCCCCTCCGCTTCTCCTCCTCTGAGAGCCTGCTTATCCTGAAGTACGCCCCCCTAACCTTGAAGGAGCCGGTCTTCTGCAGGTTCTCGAGCTTCAGGTAGACCCTGGCTCCGGTCATCCTCGAGAATGTGGCCGAGAGGTCTAGGGGGGTCCTATGCACCACGCCAGCGAGCTCCTCAGCCGCCTCGCGTATCAACCTAGCCTCCGAGTCGGGATCCACGCTGCCCGCCGTATCCCCGTTGGGTTGGGCTGCCACAAGCCACACCAGCCGCTACCCGGGGCGGCCCGGGCTCATTAAGCGGGGGCCGCTTCCAGTATTTACCCCCACGCCCGGGGTTGGTGTGCGGTGCGGCGTCTGTGCCTCTGCCCCGGCTGGTTAGGGCTCTCCAGGTCAACATTGAGGACCCCTTCGGTTTCTATGCTGAAGAGATAAATGAGGAGAGGATAGTTGAGCTGGCCGAGAGGGTCCACGCCAACACTGTCATAATGTTCGCCAGGGACGCCTGGGGCCGCGTCTTCTACAGGGGTAGCAGGCTCTACCCGAGGCACCCCAGGTCCCCCCTGGACCTCGAGAGGCTCTCGCGTATGCTCCGGGAGAGGGGCATATCCTTCGTCCCGATGGCAGTGCACACGGCAAACAGGCACATCTACAGGCTCCACCCCAGCTGGGCCCAGAGGACTATTGACGGCGAGGTGGTTGTGCTGGAGAACATACCGCTCGAGGAGAGGGTTAGGGACCCGCACTGGCCGCAGATATGCCCCAACAGCCCCGCAATGGAGGAGTACTTCATACCCGAGATAATGGAGGTCGTCGAGAAGACTAAGCCCGACGCCGTCCACCTGGACAGCTTCCGCTACCTGCCCGACCTGACGAAGGCCTGCTACTGCAGCTACTGCAGGGCGCGATTCCGCGAGGAGACGGGCCTCGACCTGCCGCCTAGGGCGAACCCCGAGGACGAGGCCTACCGGACAGCGTGGGAGTGGAGGTACCAGGTCGCCGTTAGGTCCATCGCCCGCCTCAGGGAGGCAGCCCGGCGCGTCAAGGGCGACGTGGCGCTCTTCTACAACAACCACCCCGCGGGCTGGGCTGGCAGGGGCAACAGGGTAGTTGAGATGGCTAGGGAGTACCTGGACGGAGCCTACGCCGAGGGCACCGAGACCGAGAGCAGGGGCCCGGGGTTCCTAACGTTCATAACGAAGCTCTCCAGGGCGCTCCTGGGGCGCGACCCGTCTAAGAGGGTGCTAACAACTAGGAACCTGTTCTACTTCCTCCGTGTCCCGCAGAGCCCGCCAGCCCCCACTATAAGGCAGGGCGTGCGCGAGATAGTCGCAGCTGGCGGCGAGCCTGTAGCGGTAACCTTCTCTAGCCACCTCTTCACCGACCCCAGGTCCCTGGACGCGCTAGCCGAGGTCTACGAGGAGATAGACTCTATGGAGGACTACCTGGCGTCCAGGCTACCCCTGAGGTACCTTGCGGTGGCCTACAGCACCTTCACCCACGACTGGATGCTACACCCGAGGCCCGAATACTACATTGGCGAGGTGATGGGCTTCACGCTGATGGCGATGCACCTCCACCTACCATGGGAGTTCATCGCCGACCCCGAACTCGAGGACCCCAGCATCCTCGGCGAGTACAAGGCGCTAGTAGCCGCCAGCCTCGGGGTTGTCTCTGACGAGGCCGAGGAAACCCTAAGGGGCTGGGTCTCCTCGGGCGGCGTCCTGGTGGCGACCCACCAGTTCGGCTACATGAGGAGGGACTTCACCTACAGGCACAGCCTCGCCCTGGGCGACGCTCTGGGCATATGCTTTGAGGGCGTCCAGAAGCTGGGCTACCTCTACTACGACCTGGAGGCCGCGGGCGCCCACGGGGGCCTCTGGGAGGGGATGCCACGCCTGATACCCTTCGGGGACCACAGCACGGCGTTCCGCCGCGACAGGAGGGACCCCATGCTGGGCGAGAGCGTCAAGGTCGCCGTCTCGCCCAGGTGCTCGGGGAACGTTAGGGTGCTGGCCAAGATACGCCTAGCCCGGAGGGCCTGGGGCTACGAGTACACCCTCGGCAGGAGCACGCCGCCGCCCGGCCCCCTGACCGAGATGCCCGGGATAACCGAGTCGAGCTACGGCGACGGCCACGCCATCTACTACACCGTGAGGCTCGGCCTCCACTACGACAGGCTCGGCCACCCCGACTACGCCAGCCTCTTCGAGAGGCCGCTACTGCGCCGCGCCGGGGAGCCCCCCGCGCGGCTTGACGCGCCGGACACCGTGCAGTTCGAGCCCTACCTCCTGCGGGGTGGCGGCATGCTGGTCCACCTCGTCAACCACACGTACAACCAGCGCTTCCTCGACGCGCCCATAGGGGCGGCCCGCCAGCCCCTGCCACCCTTCGACCCGGCCTACAGCATCCACCCGATACGCCGTGTCATAGAGGTGCCCAGCGCGACCCTCCACGCCCGCCTGGAGCCGGGCGACTACCTGGTGAGGAGGCTGGTGGGCGGCGGTGAGGAGAGGGTCAGGGTCGGCGAGGATGGCCGTCTAGCATACACGCTCAGGGGCCTGGGGGAGTACGAGGTCCTAGCCGTCCTACCCGCCGGGTAGCCCCTCCGGGGCCAGGGTTTTATCCTGCGCCACCTCCCCCGGCGGGGGGCGCCCGGCTTGGACGGCTCCTGCCTCGGCCTCGGCGGGTTCAAGGTTCTCGTAACAGCCAGCACCCGGGGCATAGGCTTCGGGGCCGCCAGGGTTCTAGCTGGGCTCGGCGCTAGGGTGGCTCTTAACGGGCGCACACCGGCTTCTGTAGAGGCCGCCGTGGAGAGGCTGCGCTCCGAGGGCCTAGATGCCGTCGGGGTTCCCGCGGACCTGTCCAGGGCCGGCGAGGCCTCCAGGCTCGTCAGGGAGGCAGCCAAGAGGCTGGGCGGCCTCGACGGCCTCGTGTACGTCCCCCCGCCCCCGCCGGCCGGGCGGTTCTCCGACCTCGCCGCGGGCGACTGGGAGCTGACCGCGAGGCTCCTCGTCCACTCGGCCGTCGAGGCAGTCTCCGAGGCCGTCCCCCTGCTGGAGGCCTCGGGCCGCGGCTCGATAGTCTTCATCACAAGCATCGCCGCCTGGGAGGCAGACCCGGCCATAGCCTCCAGTAGCGTCCTCCGCCCGGCCCTCCACGGCCTCACCCAGACCCTAGCCAGGGAACTCGCGCCCAGGGGCGTGCGTGTCAACGCGGTCGTACCCGGCTACATACTCACGGATAGGGTGAGGGAGGTGGCGCGCAAGAGGGCCGAGGCTTGGGGTGTGAGCGTGGAGGAGGCGCTGGCCCGCATGGGGTCGGCGGTGCCGGCCGGGCGCCTCGGCAGGCCGGAGGAGGTCGGCTGGGCCGTGGCCTTCCTCCTCAGCCCGGCGGCCTCGTATGTGACCGGCGCCGCCCTGCCCGTCGACGGGGGGCTGCATAGGAGGACGCCCTAGGCCGCGTACTCCTGTGCGAGCCTCCGCGCTAGGTTGTCGAGGAACCGGAGCCTCTTCGGCACGGGCGGGTGCGTGGCGAAGACCTCCTCGAGCGGGCTCGCCTCCTGGCGCTTGAGGGCCTCGACCGCGCTGTCTATATCATAGAAGAACCCGCCGGAGACCTCGATGAGGGGCGCCACTATGAACAGCTGGCTCGCCAGCCCGCCAGCGGCCAGCTCCGAGGCGAGCCTCGGGTTGCCCGTGAGCGCTAGGTGTATCCTGGCGAGCGCCCTCTGGAGGGCGCGGGGGCTACCAGTGACCAGGGCGCTGTGGGCGTCGGCATAGTACTCCCTCAGCCTATTGAAGTGGGCCACCATAAACCTGAAGAGCACCCCAGCAGCGACGAGGGCCGCCCCGAGCGCCACTAGAAGGAGCGGCCCCGCGTCCTCCCTCTCGCGGCGGCCTCCCCCGCCCGCGAGGCCAGCGAATATCAGGCTCCTGCCCAGGTAGTAGATGGCGAGGGGGATCAGGCTGAGCGCCAGGATCCAGGCTACATCCCTGTGCTTCAAGTGGCCGACCTCGTGGCCTAGAACCGCCACTATCTCCTCTCGCGGGGCCATACGCAGGAGGCCCCTAGTTACCGCTACGTAGCTCCCCGCCAGCGGGCTCCCGTACGCGAAGGCGTTGGGAGCGTCGACCTCCGCTATCCTGAGGCGCGGCACGCCCCGGAGCCCGCTGGCCCTAGCAAGCCTCTCAAGCTCCACCTGGAGGCTCTGCTCTAGGGGCGTCGCCGGGGGCCTCGTCCTGTAGAGGGCGTTTATGATGTAGGGCGAGAAGAGCCACTGCCCAATCATGAGCGCCGCGACGAACAGCGCCACCCCAACGGCCATGCCGCCCCCAGCGCTGGCGCCATAGTAGGAGGCCAGAGCCTCCCCAACCCCGACTATCAGCCCCAGACCACCGAGGAACACGGCTAGGGCCGTTAGTACCATGCTCACCCTAAGGCTGGCCAGGCTCCTGGGGGCGCCGCCGACTAGCTTAGGCGCCGCTAGGGCCACGATGCCCACGGCGCCAGCGGCAACCAGCCCCTCGAGCAGCAGCATCCACCAGTAGGCGAATATCCACCCAAAACCCAGGCCGAACACTGCTCGCCCCCTGTATTGGAGTAGAGGCGAGGCCCGGGGAGGTTATAGGCTTCCCACATACCCAACCGTGGCCCTAGGGCGGGGGATGCGGTCACGCCAGGTTCCCGAGGGAGCCCCGGTGGCGAGGGCCTGTGTTGCCGAGCCCGCCCCGCGCGGGTGCAAGAGGCCTTAACCCTCCCTAAGAGGCGTCTTCCCCCGGGCGCGTGTGAGGAGTTCGAGGTAGGCCGACCGCCGCGTGGCGCGTGGGGATGTTATCCCCGTCCGACGCGCTCCCACGTGGCCTACCACGACATAAGCCCCCGGCTCCCCGGCGCTCGCGCGGGGGTGCCTATGGCTCTAAGGGGCTGCGGCAGGTATCTCGTGGCGACCCTGCGGGTCAGGCTAGACAGGCCCCTGCCCAGGCTGCTACGGCTGCTGGGAGAGGCTGGCGCCAGGGTAGACTTCGTCGACGAGGAGCAACGGCGTGTCACCGCCAACGTGCCGGCAGGATCCCTGGGCGCCCTAGAGGCCCTGGCGGGCGAGTACGCTGAGTACGCCGTCGTCGAGGTGAAAGCCTCGTGTAGGGGCGACGCGGGCGCCCTCCTAGACACTCTGGCCCGCATGGGGTTCAGGGTAGCGTCGAGGAGGAGGGCGTGGATCTTTACCGGCCGCTGGGGCGGCCGCGCGGTGGAGGTGGAGGTGAAGCCCCCCGACCGCGTGAGGGTAAAGGTGGGCGCCCCAACCTCCTCCAACCCCAGGCCTCCCCTGCCGCCTAGCCTCTACGTGCTCCCGCTGTCCGAGGCGAGGAGGGCGCTGGAAACCCTCGACAACCTAATAGCCAGGATAGCCGCTGGCAGCAGGCCCGTGTAGCCCGGCGCGGCCGGGCCCTAGGGCGAGTGGCGTGGTGGCGGGGGTGTGCTAGGCTGGCGCCGCCCGAGGCCGCTACGGGGGCGTACGTGCTGCGGGTGCTGGCTGCCCTGCTTGCCGGGGCACTAATAGGGCTCGAGAGGGAGAGGGCGAGGCTCGCCCCTAGGCAGGGGAGGGTCGACCTCCCGGGGCTCCGCAGCTTCGGCCTGCTCGGGCTCTACGGGGGCCTGACCGGCGTCATACTAGACTACAACGGCCTCGACCATGATTCTAGGCTATTCCTAGCCGCCCTACTCGGCCTCGGGTTCCTCGGGCTCTACGCGCCGTACGCCTACTCGCGCTACTCGCGCTCACCCCAAGCGGGTATAACGACGCTGATAGTGATGCTGATAGCCTACGGGTCCGGCATACTCATAGGGCTCGGCAGCATAGTGGTCGGCGTCAGCATCTCGATTGCTGTTACGCTGACACTCGCAGTTAAGACCCCCGTTGAGAGGCTCGTAGCGAGGATGTCCTACAGCGAGCTCATAGCCCTCCTCGAGGTGTCAACGAGCGCCCTCGTCCTAGGGCCGATCGTCAAGGCTTACGCGCCTGTGGTGTGGGGCATAGACCTGTACAAGGTCTACATTTTCTTCGTGATAGTCCTAGCCCTCAGCTTCTCAACCTACGCCGTGGCCAGGGTCTACGGGGCCCGCGGCCTCGTCTACTCGGCCATACTCGGGGGGCTGGTTAACAGCGAGGCCACCATCAGCAGCCTCACCGCGATCCTATCCAGGGTCCCCAGCGTCGAGGACCGGTCGAGGATACTCTCGCCGAGCACCGTGCTCGTCATAGCCGCCATGGAGGCCCGGGCGGCGCTACTCCTGATAGCGGCCACCTACCTGTTCCTCGGCCCCACCCCCGCCGGGGAGGCGGCCGCCTACTCGGCCCTAGCCACCGCGCCCGCCCTGGCACTCGCCCTGGTGGCGTACCACAAGGCGTCAAGGTACGCCTCGGCTCTTGAGGGCTTCGAGGCCCTCTCCCCGCTTAACTGGAGCGCCGCCCTCCGGAGCGCCCTCACCTACCTCGTCCTAGCAGCGGCTGCCAAGCTAGCCCTAAGGCTGGGTAGCGGGGCTACGATCCTCGTGGGCTTCCTGGGCGGCCTGGCAAACGCTGGCGCCGCCATCCTCGGCATAGCCTCCGCTGGAGGGGGCGCCGGACCCGGTATCGTGATAGCGGCTGGCCTTGTCGCCATAGGAGCTGCCGCGCTCAACAAGCCGCTCTACGCCGACCTCTCCGAGCTAACGAGGGGCGAGGCCCTAGCGCTTGTGGCGTGGAGCGTCTCCCTGGCGCTCCCCCCCATGCTGGTGGCTGCCCTGCTCGTGTAGCGCGCAGACGCCCCTCTCCAGGGCTTCGATGGACTCGGCCGCGTAGCGGTCGGCGTGCCTCTCGGTGCCCCTATGCCTGCCTAGGAGGCTCCGCAGGTGGTGGTAGAACTCGTGGAGCACGACGAAGGGGTCCCTGTACTCGCTGCTGCTCCTCAGGTATATTGTACGCCTCGCTGGCACGTAGCAGCCCAGAGCCCTCCTGCACCCCCTGGGCAGGCCCACCCTAACCCTCGGGGCCGGGACGCCATAGTACCTGGCCAGCTCCGCGACCGCCTCCTCCACCCTGCCCTCCAGTATTAGCGCCGCAGCCCTGGCCCTCACGCAGAGCTCCTCCGCCTCGCCCGCCATACCGCCTTTACACCCGCCCGGAGCCCCGGCTCGGCAGGGCTGTGAGGAGCGAACCCGCGCCCGAACCCCCGCGGCGGGGGGTGTGGGCATGGACCGCTACCGAGCCCCGCCGCCCGTGGCGGCGTCGACCGCAGCCTTAACGTGCTCAACGCTGGAGTCGACCACCGGCACGCCCAGCGCCCCCCTCAGCCTACCCAGCAGGGGGGATATGTCGGTGCACGCCACCAGGATGGCGTCCGCCCCCGCCTCCACCAGCTGGGAGGCCACCCCAACCACCACCTCGCCAGCGTCGAAGCCGGCCCGGAGGCCGCTAGCGCCCGCTAGGGCCTCGATGGCCTGGTCTAGCGCTCGCTGGCCCTCACCGTCCGGCACCACGGGCTCCATGCCGAGCCCCTCAAGCCTCTCCTGGTAGAAGCCGGCCCGGAGGGTGCCACTAGTGGCCAGTATGCCCACCCTAGAGGCCCCCAGGAGGCGGAGCCTCTCCACGGCTGGCTCGGCTATGTGGATAAGCCTGAGACCCAGCCTCGATGCTAGGGGCGCGAAGGCGTCCCACGCCATGTGGGGCGTGTTAGCCGCCACCAAGGCGACCGAGGCGCCAGCCCGGGCTAGGACCTCGAGCGCCTCCCCCACGAGGCCAGCTACAGCGCCGACGTCGCCAGCCCTGGCGGCCCTACACATCTCCTCTATCGGCACCGTGTAGATGACCACCCTAGGGGACCCCAGCCCCCGCCTCCTGTACTCCCCCACCAGCGACTCATAGTAGAAAACGGTGGCAGCTGGCCCGAGGCCGCCCACGACTCCTATAACACTCCCGGAGGCCACGCCGCGCCCCCGCCTCCCCCGGCGGGGGGAAGCTTATAGTACAACACCGCCAGCCGCCCCGGGGGAGGGGGGTGGCCGGGTATAGCCCAGGCTCCCGTTGTGCTCGAGGAGAGGGGACCCATAGCTGTTGTTAGGCTCGCAAGGCCCGAGAAGAGGAACGCCCTGGACCTCGAGGCGTGGAGGCTCATGGGAGCCCACCTGGCCAGGGCTTGCGGCAGGAGGGGGCCCGGGAGGGTTGTGGCGCTAGCGGGCTCCGGGGGCTTCTTCAGCGCTGGCGACGACATCCGAGCCATGCTATCCCTCGAGACGCCGGGGGAGGCCCGCGGCTTCTTCGAGGCGCTGGCTGGGGCTGTCTGGTCCCTTCTCACCTGCGGCAAGCCGACGATGGCCGTCCTGGAGGGCCCCGCTGTGGGTGGCGGCGCCGAGATAGTGCTGGCCGTCGACTACTCTATAGCCTCCAGGCGGGCATGGCTCTCCTACCCGGAGGCCCACCTCGCCCTGATACCCCCGATCCTCTCGACCCTAGGCTTCCTACTCCTCGGGAGGCGGGCATGGAGGCTCGCCGCGACGGGGGCCACCCTGACGGCGGAGGAGGCGGCCAGGCTTGGCATAGTAGACGAGGTCGTCGAGCCTGGCGAGGAGTGGGCGAGGGCGGCGGCTGTGGCCGAGCGCCTAGCCAGCCTCCCCTACGGGGTGGCTGCGGCGGTGAGGAGGGCCTCCTTGAGGCTCGCCCTGAACGCGCTGGAGGCCGCCGTCGACGATCTCTCGTCGCTCGTGCTGGGCGCCGAGGCTAAGAGTCGCATGAGGGCTTTCCTCGAGGGGTTCAGGTGGGTCTCTAAGCCGGGGCTGGGCGATAATAAATAGCTACATATATTATTGGAATATAAAACTCCATAAACTAATAACCACCCGGGGACCCCGAGCTGTGGGCGGGTGTCCCTCGTGTCCGACGGCACGGCAGCATACTACCCCGGGTACTCCGACATACTCTGGACGCTGTTCCTCCTCTGGTTCATACTGGCCGCTATGATGCCGTATATCCGGATGCGGCAGCTCCACGCCGCCCGCCTAGCCCTGATCAGGAGGCTAGAGGCGAAGCTGCGCTCTAAAGTGATAACAATGATACACCGCCAGGAGAAGGTGTCCCTCCTAGGCATACCTATCTACAGGTACATAACCATAGAGGATAGCGAGGCTATACTGAGGGCCATCAAGCAGACTCCCCCCGACACCCCGATAGCGCTCATAATACACACCCCCGGCGGCCTCGTGCTAGCGGCTAGCCAGATCGCAAGGGCGCTCCGCAGGCACCCGGCTAGGAAGATCGTCATCGTCCCACACTACGCTATGAGCGGTGGCACGCTGATCGCGCTGGCGGCGGACGAGATCTGGATGGACCCCAACGCCGTCCTGGGGCCGGTCGACCCCCAGATCTCCGCGGGCGGCAAGGTGTACCCGGCGCCATCCATCATACGGGTGGCTGAGATGAAGGGTGCCAACGCCAGCGACGAGACCCTCATACTAGCCGACATCTCCAGGAAGGCCGTGGAGCAGATGAAGAGGCTGGTGCGCGAGCTGATCAGCGACAAGGTGCCACCCGACAGGCTGGAGGAGGTTGTCGACAGGCTGGTCAGCGGCTACTACACCCACGACTACCCGATAACCGTGGAGGAGCTCCGCTCGATGGGCTTCACGAACATTAAGACCGACCTGCCCGAGGAGGTGTACCTGCTCATGGAGCTCTACCCGCAGGAGCACATGCTACGCCCCAGCGTAGAGTATGTCCCCGGCGCGCCGCTGGAGAGGCGGCACGCCTCCACCCACGGCCAGGGCCAGGGCTAGCCTGCGGTGCTGCACTCGACCTCTTTTTAATGTTGGCGCCTAAATTATCAGCAGCTCCCTCTCGGCCATCCTGCCCTGCACCCCCAGCCACCTGACCGGCATGCTCAGGCCGCTGGCTAGCTCAGCCTCGTCCATGCCCAGGGCCAGGCTGGCGGCTACTCTCCCCACGGCGTCGCCCTTCATTATGCCGCTGCCGCTGGTGCCGCAGGCCACTATGAGGTCGGACTCGTAGGGCTCGTAGACGACCGGCAGCCCGTCGGGGGTTATGTCGTAGTGGCCAGCCCAGCCGCCGGAGGGGTAGGCCCCAGCTAGCTCCGGCACGTATGTTGAGAGCACGGGTAGTATCCCGAGGGTGTAGAAGTTCTCCTCGAGGGCGGGCGGCTCCTCGAGCTCGAACGGCCTGCCGAGGTCGTCGCTCACGCCCACCCAGAAGGCCCTCTCGCGGGGCTCGGGCCTGATGTATACGCCTCGTGGCAGGAGCGTGAAGGGCATTATGCCGTACTCGTTGAAGCCCCTGGCGTTCAGCATGGCCTCCAGCTTCTCCGAGGCTGCGCGTAGCGTGAACACCTGCCTCTTCTTGGGCTTGCTGACCGCGTCTACCCCTATGGTTCTCAGCATCGACTCGCACCAGGCCCCCAGGGCGGCTACAACCTTCTTGGCAGCCCTAATTTCGCCCTGGCTGGTCTTCACGCCGGCTACCCGCGCGTCCTGCCAGGGGAAGGGCTCGCCCTCTATCCCCAGGGGTCTCCTGGGCTCGACTATGAGCGTTTCGACCTCCGTGTTGAAGGCGAAGTGGACCCCGGCCGAGACCAGCTTCTCGTAGTAGTACTCAACTAGCCTGTCGGGGTCTAGTATGCCAGCCTCCTTGACTAGGACAGCGTCAACTATGCTTCCCAGCCCAGCTAGCTCCGCCTCCTCGCTTCCCTCAACGTCGACCCTGACGCCCAGCCTCTCGGCAACCAGATCCGGGTCCACATGCTCGTAGGGGAGGCCCAGCCTGTCGGCCTCCCGGAGCCCCGCCTCGACCCTCCTCCTCGAGCGCTCGTCGAGGAGCCAGAGGTACCCTATGAACCTCATCCCCAGGTCGAACCCGGACTCCTGGATGCCCCTGTAGAAGCGTATGCTGGAGCTGGCCAGGAGCATGTTGGCCCTGTTTGTGAAGAACGCCCTGAACGCCGCGGCGCTCCTGCCAGTATCGCCCGAGCCGGGCCCGGAGCCCTTGTCCACCACTAGAATGCTGGCGTCAGGGTCTAGCCTCTTCAGGTGGTAGGCGGTGGCGAGGCCCACTATGCCCGCCCCTAGGACCAGGTAGTCATACACGCCCAGGGCACCGTCCTAGCGCGGGGGAGTAGGGGTTAATCTAGTGGTTTCACCTCCGATTTTAAGCTCCCGCCGCGCCGGGCGCCCGTAGGGGTATACGCTGAAGGTTAAGGTGATGCGGTTTTGCAAGCAAGGGTAGAGGTGCTCGGCAGCGGCCGCGAGGTTGGCAGGGCCGCTATAGCAGTTTGGGACTCGAGGGGCAGGGCGGTCCTACTCGACTACGGTGTGAACTTCGACGAGGAGGACAAACCCCTCTTCCCGGGCCACATACGCCCGAAGGACCTCGACGCCGTGGTGCTGACCCACAGCCACCTAGACCACGTCGGCGCCGCGCCGTCGCTCTACATAAGCGTCAAGCCTCCCCTGGTAGCCACCCCCCTGACCCTCGACGTGAGCAGGCTACTCCTCATGGATATGATCAAGCTTAACGGCCCCTTCCTGCCATACGATGAGCAGGTTGTCGACATGATGCTCTCGGCGGCCCACACGGCCAGCTACGGCGAGGAAGTCGAGGCTGGCGGCTTCAGGCTCCAGCTTGTCTATAATGGCCACATCCCCGGGAGCGCTGCTGTACTCGTAGAGGTCGACGGCACCCGCGTCCTATACACTAGCGACATGAACATGGCCGAGACTAAGCTCATGTCCCCGGCCAGCTTCGACGGCATCCGGGCCGACGTGGTCATAATAGAGTCCACCTACTCGGTCTACACCCACCCAGAGAGGCGCGCGACCGAGGAGAGGTTCTACAAGGCCGTGAGGGAGGTCGTGGAGGCCGGTGGGACCGTCCTGGTGCCAGCGTTCAGCGTGTCGAGGAGCCAGGAGATAATGGCCCTCCTCGCGGAGAGGGACTTCGAGTACCCGGTCTGGGTAGACGGCATGGCTAGGCAGGTGGCGGAGCTGTACGCCGCCCACCCCGGCTATCTGCGCGACCCGGCCCTGCTCCGTAAGGCTCTCCGCGAGCAGCGCCTGGTGAGGGGGTGGGCCGACCGGAGGCGGGCCCCCAGGAAGCCCGGCGTAATAATATCGAGCGCTGGCACTCTCAAGGGCGGCCCCAGCCTGTACTACCTCCGCCGGATAGCGGACAACCCTAGGAACGCCGTGTTCCTCGTGTCGTTCCAGCCCCCCAACACGCCGGGCCGGCAGCTAGTCGAGGAGGGTGTCTACGGCGAATCCGGGACCCCCCTCCAGGCCAGGCTTGAGTGGTTCGACTTCTCCAGCCACACGGACGGCCGGGGGGTCATCGAGGCACTCCGGAGGCTCCGCGGCGTGCAGCGGGTCATACTCGTCCACGGGGAGTACGATGGTCAGGTGAGGCTGGCCGAGAGGATAAACGAGGAGTTCGGGGTTGAAACCCTGATACCAGAGAATGGCGAGAGTATACCCCTCGAGTAGGGGGGTGGAGGAGGGGCTACTTGCCCTCCTCCACGGTGGCCTCGAGGTCCTTGAGCGCCGCGGGGGCCTCCTGTATGCTGGGTATCTCGGGGAACTGCTGCTTCAGCTTCTGCTCGGCCACCAGGCTGGCCTCCCGCAGTATAGCCTGCGCCTCGCCGGAGACGTAGTCGCTGCTCAGCTGCACCGGCGCCACGGCGGTCATCTGCATCATGGCTATGTTGAGGCTCTCCTCGACCTCCACCAGCTCGGTGAACACGTCGGGCATCATGCCCTTGAGGTAGCCCGTCACCTGCTTCAGCGCTGCCACTGCGGGCGCGAGCTGCTTCATGGTGTCCCCCACGACTAGGGCGGTGTCGAGGCGTAGCTTGACCCTCTCGAGCGCGTAGCGTATGGTTAGCAGGGTCTTCGCCATCTTCCTAACCTCGGCCACCTCGTTGGCGTACATGGAGGCCTTCGCCTTGTCGCCCTGGACCAGCGCGTCCACCACCTTCTCGAATAGCGTCTTATCGTAGCTGTTGAGCTTGGCTAGGCTGAAGTCGAGCTTGTTTATCTGGGCTGACAGCTTGTATATGGCGTTGAGTATCTGGACCTTCACCGGGGGCGGCGGGTTTATGAACGACTTAACCTTCTCGCCCACCGTGTCCCTGCGTGCGGGGGTGTCCCACCTCTTAGCCCAGTCCGCAAGCCTCATTCCCTACCACCGTCCGCTCCGCTTGCCAGTATGGGGTGTGGTGGCTAGAGGGGGGTAGGGGGGATAACACGGGCTGGCCCCCCTATAACTGGTGTTGCGTGAGTAGTACTGCGAGGTGCCAGCGGTATGCCCGTAACGGCCGAGATGATTTCCGGCTTCGTGGGGAGGGAGGTTCAAGACGAGTACGGCAGGAGCGTAGGAGTGCTAGTGAGCTTCTACAGCAGCGTCGACGGCACTGTGGAGGCTATCGAGGTTAAGATAGCGGATAGGGGTGTGGAGAAGATCGAGGCCGCGCGCGTCAGGGTCTCCGACGGCAAGCTAGTTGTGACCCCGGCGTGGAAGCACAGGGCCGTCAGGGTGATAGAGGCCCTCGACAGGGCCTACAGGAGGAGGAAGGCTATAGAGACGCTCGAGGGCGAGGACATACCCAGCGATGTGATATCATCCTTTAAGATAAAGCTGGCTGACGAGATCAAGAAGCTCAAGAAGGAGGCGGAGGAGGCGAAGTCCGCTATAAAGAGCAGGCTCCACTCCATAGAGGACGAGTCCCTGCACCTGGCGAGGGCGCTCACTAGCCTGAAGATGCTCTACTTCAGCGGCGAGGTGCCGGAGTCTAACTATACTCAGAGCGTCAACCAGCTCCGGAGGCTGCGCGAGTCCCTCGCCAAGGAGAGGGAGGACGCCAAGAAGGTAATGGAGAAGCTGGAGAAGACTCTCCAGGCGGCCACCAGCGATGTGCAGGCCGGTAAGCCCGCGGCTGTCTCGAGACCCGTGGTGCCGGCGGCTCAGACGCCTAGCGTGCCGGGGAAGACTGGAGGCGCACTGGTCGTCCACGTGGAGGAGGGCTAGCCCCCGGCCTATATCCCTATAACACGGTTATAGTGGTACCTACAATCCGTTTAACCCCCCGTCTCCCCCCAGGCCTCTAGGGGTGTTTCATGGCCTCGGGAGAGCGGCAGTTCGCCCTTACAATCGCCGTAGTCATTGTGATATTAGCGATCATAGCCGCGGGCTCCTGGTGGGTGGTATCTAGGAGGCCCACAGCTACGGGCGGTCCCCAGGAGACCAGCACGTCTCCCACGTCGCCGCAGGCCTCCCAGGCGCAGGGCGGCGAGCGCGAGCTCGTAGTCTACACCTACTCGGACTTCATGGCTTGGGGCGAGAACCCGAACGCGACGTGGGACAAGGTTTTCTACGAGTTCGGCCGCCTCCACAATGTTACTGTCAAGGTTGTAACGTTTGACGACGCTAGGACCATGCTGACTACCCTCATAGAGGAGGCAAGGAAGGG
>JALSQL010000006.1 GCA_026985435.1 Acidilobaceae archaeon | reverse complement strand
GAGCTCGCCGAGCGAGTTAGAGGGAGGGTCAAGGACCAGCGAGGAGATAGTGGCGGAGATGGTGAGCCGGGTTGAAGGCTCGGACGGGATAAGGGTTCTCCCAGGCTCCACCCTCGTTTACTCTCCCAGGGAGGGCTTGTACGTGGTCGAGGGTAGTGACGGACTCCTGCTCGTCAGGGCCAAGGCGGTGGTAGTGGCCACCGGGGGACTAGACGCGAGGCCCGTGTTCGCCGGCAACTGGCTGCCGGGAGTAGTGTCGTCGTCGTATGCCATGAGGCTAGCTAGGGCCTCTGTGAGGCTTAGGTCGGTGGCGGTTGTGGGGTGGAACGATTGGGCCCTTCGGCTCGCAGGGTTCCTGGCCAGCAGGTATGCCGACAGGGTTGTGCTTGTAACGAAGCGCAGCATAGAGCCTGGCATGCCGTTCTACGACTATGCCGCGGAGTATGGCGTGGAGATGGTTGTCGATAGGGTGTTGAGGGCGAGGCCAGACGCTGAGGGCATACAGTTGGACTTCAGGGAGTATGAGAGCATAATAGTTGATGCCGTCGTCTCCGCCATAGGCCCCTACCCGGACGCCCTGACGCCTCTGGCCCTCGGCTCCAGAGTCTCGTACCTCGACTCGACGAGGACCCTCACAGTAAGCATAGGCGAGAACCTGTCGTTCTCCGGGTCGTCGCGGGTGTTCGCCGCGGGCCTCGCAGCCGGCTTCGTGGGGGAGGCATCAGCGTATTGGAGCGGGCGGCTAGCCGGGGTTGCAGCGGCCGCTGCCGCTGGGAGGGTTAGGGAGGAGGATGTGGCCGTGGAGAGGGCCGAGCTAATGCGTCACCCCCAGGCGGCTGACAGGATCGCCGAGGCGCGGTCGCCAGGCGGCTCAACGCCCCTCGTGGAGCCGGATATGTTCGTAGCCCCGGGGGTTACCCCTGACCAGGCGCTCGCTAGATGCCCGCCCGTGTGGCTGGACGAGCTAGACGCCTACCTCCGGGCGACGAGAAGCCCGGCAGCGGCGGTTGAGGCTGTCAGGCTCGCCGAGAACCTGGACGCTGGGCGCGAGGCTCTACCAGCGGTCATACAGTTCTCTAGCATGATACTAGGCCTCCCGCCAGCCAGTGTGGCTGAGGAGGTCGCGGGCCTCCTTCGCCCATTCCCGGGCCTCGCGAGGGTCTCGTATCTAGCGGCGGCATCGTAGGGGGGTGGCTGGTTGGCAAGAATAGGAGTCATGGGCGGGGGGCCGGAGGCCGCGGCACTGGCGTTCGTACTTTCGGAGGAGTGTGATGACGAGATAGTCCTCATAGCTAATTTTCTCGGGAGGGGTTTCACGCCTATCGGCCTCCCATTTACTGAGAAGGTGAATTTGAGGAGCCAGGACGACACGCTTAGGAACTTGAAGAAACCCATAGATAATAGCAGCCCGACGCGGGTCAGGCTAGTCTACGCGGTCGAGACGTCGAGCGTCTTCCACGCCGTAAGGAGAATAGGGTCGGCGCTGTGGAGGAAGGGTGTAAAGACGCTGGGCCAGGTCAGGCTTGAGGAAAACCCCCCCGAAGAGTACAAGGGCCTCTTCGAGGGCGCCGGGCCTCCAGGGTTCATAATCGTAGATGCTAGAATCGCCAGGGCCCCTAGGCTGTTCCTGAGCATAGTGAGGCGGCTCAGGGATGTAGAGAAAGTAGTGTTCTCCCCCCAGACGCGCGTGGAGATTTCAGACAACGAGTTGAGGGGCGTGGCTACTGCTAGGGGCTACGAGAGGCTGGACGGCCTCGTGCTAGTGGGCACTCCCGACAGTAGCCTAGGGCTGGGCTTGGAGACACTGCTACCGAGGAAGGTTAGAGTTGAAGCGCCGATCCACCCGCCGTTGGGGTGGCTCGACTTGGCCTTAGCCACGCCCAAGGCTATGGTGCTCCAGGCCCAGGGCTCGGCTTGGATGACCGTCCAGGCGGATTACACCTCAGAGGAGACAGCGCTGGCTGGCGCCGCTGAGGTAGCTTCTAGGCTGCCGTTGCTGAGGTGGGCAGCGCTTCCTAGCGCTGTAGTGGAGACCGTGCTTTCCTCCCCTGACTCCAGCCCGGTCGCAGGCAGGCTGGAGGGGTGGCCTGACGGCGTCTACGTTGTCGCCCCGTGCCCGAAGTCGTGCTTCACAGTATCCTGGGGCGTGGGCCGTACTGTATGCGAGGAGCTCCAGGGGGGTAGGGGCGAATACAGTATTTCCAGGATACTCGAGAAGAGGCTGTTTAGGGAGTACCTGCAGCTACCCTAGATGCGTGGTCAGTGCCTCTTGGTCATAATGTACTCTACGGAGTCTTGGCGTATGGAGAGGAAGCGGACGTACGGGAAGTCCGGCATGTCGCTGGAAATGTAGGGTAGTAGGGGTTTAGGCCAAAACGCTGCCCGCGAAAGCTCGTCGGGGGAGAGCCACCTGAACTGCAGGCCTCTCTCCTTCGAGTGAGGCTCGCCTTCCATCGTGCACTTGAAGTAGAATAGTATCTCATGCCTCTTCCTGCCCCTCTTCTCACCCCTAAACTCTACTATATAGATCAGATCCTTCGGCTCGACATCGACGCCAGCCTCCTCTCTCATCTCCCTAACCACGCAGAAGGGGAGGCTCTCGTCGAACTCCACGCGGCCCCCGGGGACCTCTACGATCCCGTCTGGGGTGGCCTGGACTAGGAGCCTGCCATCCCTAACCACCAGGCACCTCGCCCTAACCCTTATGGGCCTCCGCTTCAACACCGAGCACCACGCGGCGACCGACGTCTATCCGCCGCCCCTGCCCCCGGTGGGAGTGACGAGTGACACCGGGGTGTTACACTCCCTGGCCAGATTATAACTATCTAAGACGCCTAATATCCGATGAGGTGGAAGTGCATGGTAGTCTTCGAGGTCCTAGCCGCCCTTAGGAGCGAAGGGGTCGCCGGGCCGGGAGATCTGGTGGCCAAGACAGGCATGCCCAGGTACCTCGTGCTCTCAACGTTCAGGTGCCTAGAAGAGCTGGGTCTCGTCGAGCTGGTCTATGCCAAGGGAACGCATAGGGCGTACAAGCTAAGCACTCTGGGGCTGAGGCTTCTGGACTCCGGGATCGGGAGCCTATCGGACGTCATAGAGGCCGGCCTGAACTCCATAGAGGAGGGTATAGGGGGCGGGGTAGCCAGCCACGGGCAGTCAGGGGCGGAGGTCGGCGCTGGCTAGTCTCTCGATGCCTCCTCTAGTCTAGCTCGTCTGGCAGGTGGGGAGGCTTCGATGAGAGGTTCACTATCGGCACGACTACATAGCCCGTTCTAGCTTGTGGAGATACCTCCACCTCCTCGCCCGTCATATCGGCTTTGATGAGTATGTACTTCGCCCTATCGTCGGGGACGTCGTCGGACGCTGGCTGAGAGTAGTAGTAGACTATTGGGAGACCGTAGAGTTTATAGTAGTCCTTGAACGAGGCCTGGACGAAATAGTACACTCTCTCGCCCATGCGGAACCGGTAAACCGGCATAACGATAAGCCTTGAAGCCATGGTGGAGGCCAGCCTGGCTAGGTCCGCCAGCGAGGCGACCCGGATGGCCACAACCTTGTCAATGCCAGTCAAGCGCATCCACCAGCCCCCCGCTGGTGCGGCGGGGATTAATTGCTCGAGGTATGGCGCCGCTAACCTATGGTGGCTGGAATTCCAGAGTATCGATATGGGTTCAATCACACTCTTATAGTCGTTTGCACCCATACACCAATATGTAAGCTGCCGCCGAGTGGGGTGGCCGAGGCTTGCGTATAGACATAAGATGGCACGGCCGCGGCGGCCAGGGCGCAGTTACCGCGAGCGAAATCGTGGCGGCCGCCGCCATACTCGAGGGCAAGTACGCGTTAGCCTTCCCGGAGTTCGGCGCCGAGAGGAGGGGGGCCCCGGTAAGGGCCTACACTAGGATATCGGACGACCCCGTCGTCCCGAGGACGCCCATAACGAAGCCGCACATAGTGGTGATTCTCGACCCCTCCCTAATAGGGCCGGAGACTGTAGAGGGCCTCGTTGAGGGTGGGACGCTGGTAGCCAACGCCCCCCTGACCCCCGAGGGGCTGGCTAAGAGCGTCGGCCTCGACAAGCCGGCTAGGGTAGCCGTTGTTGACGCTACGAAGATCGCCCTGGAGACGCTCGGAGTCCCCATAGTAAACACCGCCATACTGGGCGCCCTGATCCGGGCTACTGGCATAGTGGGCCTTGAGACTGTGGTGAAGCTTGTGTCCGAGAGGTTCAGGGGTAAGCTGGGCGAGGCTAACGTGAGGGCTGTGAGGCGGGCATACGAGGAGACGAGCGTGTCGAGCCTCCTAAGCCCTGTTAGGGCGTGAGCCTGGAGAGCTGGGGGTGTGGTCGGGGTGAGTGGGAGCGCGGAGCTTCCGGGGGCCAGCGCGTTGCCCCCAGGAGGGATAATCATCGAGCCTGGGAATAGCCTTAAGTACAAGACTGGGAGCTGGAGGGTTCTACGGCCAGTCATAGACCAGGAGAAGTGTGTCAGGTGCAGGCTCTGCTGGGTCTACTGCCCCGACGCTGCGATACTTGAGGTAGACGAGGAGTACACGACCCAAAAGGGGAGGCGCTACAAGATCTCGTTCAAGGTTAACTACGACTACTGCAAGGGTTGCGGGGTGTGCGCTCAGGAGTGCCCAGTGAACGCCATAGAGATGGTGCCCGAGCCCATAGGGGGTGACGGCGATGGCGGTTGAGCAGAGGGTGGTAGAGGAGGTCAGGAAGCCTAGGCCACTCTCGACAAACAGTGCGATCGCGCACGCCGTCAAGGATCTAGATGTTGACGTGGTCGCAGCCTACCCTATAACGCCCCAAACCACCGTGGTCGAGAAGATTGCGGACTTCATAGCGGACGGGCTGCTGGAGGCTGAGATGATCCACGTGGAGAGCGAGCACAGCGCGCTATCGGCGGCTGTAGCGGCAGCCCTAACCGGAGCTAGGTCGTTCACCGCGACTGCGAGCCAGGGACTAGAGCTTATGCATGAGGTGCTGCACATAGCTAGCGGCCTGAGGGCGCCTGTCGTGATGAGCGTGGCCATGAGGGCGCTATCAGCCCCCATAAGCATCTGGAACGACCAGAGTGACGTGATGAACGCTAGGGACACGGGCTGGGTTATATTCTTCGTCTCGAGCGCCCAGGAGGCCTACGATACTGTGATCCAGGCCTTCCGCATAGCGGAGGACCCCGATGTGCTGCTACCGGTCATGGTGGCGTATGACGGTTTCGTTATGAGCCACACGATGGAGCCTGTGGTAACCGAGGACTCTAAGAGGGTGCTAGAGTTCGCCCCTAAGAGGCCCTTCCCATACAAGCTAGACCCAGACAGGCCCGTGTCCATAGGCACACTTGCAGGGCCCGAGTGGTACTATGAGATAAAGTACCAGAATGTTAAGGCTATGGAGAGGGCGCTCGGCAAGGCTAGGGAGGCCGACGCGGAGTTCGGGAGAGCCTTCGGAAGGAGCTACGGGCTGGTGGAGTGCTTCATGTGCGAGGGCGCCAAGAGCCTTGTTGTGGCGAACTCGAGCTACGCCGCCAGCCTGAAGGCGATACTGCCCAGGCTATGGAAGGAGGGCGTTAAGGTGGGCCTCCTCAGGCTGAGGCTCTATAGGCCCTTCCCAGAGGAGGATATACTAAAGGCGCTGGAGGACGTCGAGTCCCTGCTCGTGATAGACAGG
>JALSQL010000005.1 GCA_026985435.1 Acidilobaceae archaeon | reverse complement strand
GGCAGGCTGCTCGGCATATTCACCGAGAGGGACCTGGTCCACCACCTCCACAGGGGCGGCGGCCTGGACGACAGGCTCGGGGAGACGATGACCCGGAACCCGGTTACGGTGAGGGAGGACGAGAGCCTCTGGAAGGCGGTCATACTGATGGTCGAGCACGGGATAAGGCACCTCCCAGTCGTAGACAGCCAGGGGCGGCTGGTGGGCGTGGTGAGCGTTAGGGACGCCCTCAGGGCGCTGGTGGCCTCCAGCCAGGTACCCTAGCCCACCACGCCGCAGGAGCCGCGGGGGCATGGGGCCTCCAGCCTAGGCCACCCCCCGGGCTCCACCCTGTAGACCCCCCACTCCCGCGGCGCCAGGCGGCGCAGCGCCAGAGGGAGCCCCGCGGCCGAGGCCAGGTCTGCCACGGTCGAGGAGGCGAAGCCGGCCAGGCCATCGCCGAGGAGTAGCACCGGCTGGTAGTAGGCGAGCCTAGCCTCGTCCCCCAGGATCGACGGCGAGGCGCCGGCCGCCAGCCACAGCCTCGGGCCTCCCCGGCCGGCCGTGAGGAGCGCCACGTCGTAGCCGCTCGTCGCGGCCCGCCAGAGGCTCGCGAGCGCCTCCCCCGGGGGCTCCCCGCGGGAGAGGCGCCTGGCGATGGCCAGCGCTAGTAGGTGGCTGTCAGTGTAGAGGCTGGTGTCGCCGCTGGCCACCCCGGCCTCCCCGGCCAGGGCCGCCTTGTCAACGCCGCCGTTGTGGGCCAGGAAGACCTCCCCGGGCCCCCAGGGGGCGGTGTAGGCGGCGTGGAAGGGGTGGGCGTTCAGCGTGCCCCGCGGCTCCCTCCTCCCGGCCCTCCTAGCGTGGAGGACCAGGTAGGCCTCCCCGGCGCGGTCTAGCTCTGCGGCGAGGCCCTCGACCGCGGCGTTGAGGGCGTCGAGGTTAGCCTCGCAGCCCTCCTCGCCCGAGGGCCCCCTCGAGAGGCCCGCGGCGTCGAACCTCTCGTATGAGACCCTCCACGAGCCCCCGGAGCGGGCTAGGAGCGCGTAGCCGTACCCGTGGCAGTGGCTCCCAACGCTCCCGCCGCTCAGCCTCTCGAGGTAGGGGTCGCGGCGGGCGGCCTCAGCGAGGAGGCGGGCCAGCCTGGAGAGCAGCCTGGAGCCCTCCCGGGTCCAGGAGGCGGCGGCTAGCATCCTGCACACTCCAGCCGCACCGCCCGGGCCCGGGGCGGCGGTCCCCTATTGAGCCTGAGCACTTGCGGCCCCCGGCTGGAAGCTTATCACCCATGGGGGCCGCGGGGGCCTCCTGCGCCCCCCACCCCCCGGCCTTCCGGGGGGTTGTAGGGAGTGTACACTTGGGGGGCAATGGAAGGGGGACGAGGGCGCCATGGCGGGACCGGGAGCTGGGAGCCTGGCGGAGTTCGTGCGGAGGTACCGGAGGGTGCTCGTCTACGGCGCCGGGGGCGGCGGCGACGCCGTGGGGGCCGTCCACATGTACCTTCGAGTCAGGGAGCTGGGGGGCGAGCCACTCCTGGCTGCCCTGGTCTGGGAGAGGTTCCCCCTCGACCCCACCCCCGGGCCGATACCGATAGAGTCCATGCCAGACGCCGAGCCCCTCGGCTGGAGCCTTGCTAGGGTGACTGGCGAGACCAGGGCCCTCCGGCCCACCGGGGAGGTGTGGCCGCAGGTGGCTAGGGTGGCCGCCGCCCTCGGGGTGGAGGCTTACGCGGTCGACGCCAGCAAGGGGGCTGAGGGTGTGCTCGCAGCCCTCGAGGACGCCGTGAGCGAGCTGGGGGTCCAGGCCGTGATAGGCGTCGACATAGGCGGGGACTCCCTGGCGCTCGGCTGCGAGGAGGACCTCTGGAGCCCCCTGGCAGACGCTATGAGCGTGAGCGCCCTAGCCAGGGTGGGCGCCCCCGCGCTCCTCGCCGTCCAGGGCCCCGGAGCCGACGGGGAGCTCAGCCAGGAGACTGTGCTGGACTACATAGCGGCAATAGCATCCAAGGGGGGCCTCGTGGGCGTCACAGGCATACAGGCGAGCGACGTGCCCGTGCTTGAGAGGGTGCTCGAGGCCGCCGTCAGCGAGGCCAGCAGGGTGCCCCTGCTAGCCTTCAGGGGGTGGAGGGGCGAGCTCGAGATGAGGGGCGGCACGAGGAGGGTCAGGGTTAGCCCGGTGCACTCCACGGCCTTCCTGCTGGACCCTACGGCGGTCTACGAGTGGACCCCCCTGCCCCGGGCGGTCGAGGGCTCCATGGGGGTCGCCAGGGCGAGGGAGCTCCTCAACAGCCTCTGCGTCTACACCGAGCTGGACCTGGAGATGGACCTCTCCAGGGCCCGCGAGAGGGGCGCCCAGCAGGTGGACCCCGCGGAGCTGCGGGCGAGGGGCCGCGAGGCCCTCAGGCGGCGGGGCTGCAGGCCGGTGGCGTGCCCAGGCGGGCGCGGCGGCTAGTCGACCCCGACGCTGGCCGAGGCCCTCGGGAGGCTCTCCACTATCTCCTCCAGCATCTCGAGCCTCTCGATAACGTACCTCACGAGCTCCTCCATCTCCTTATACTTACCCTCCAGGACAACCCTCTGGCTCGACACCCTCCTCTCCAGCTTGTCGAGCCTCTCGGAGAGCTCCCTCAGGACGTCGGGCTCCCCGCCCTCGGCGCTCGGCAGGCCGCCCCTGAGGCCGCTGGTTATGTAGAACTTGATCAGGTCTGTCACCTGTATTCCCATCTCTGCCGCCTTTTCTTTGAGTTGCCTGTAAACCTTCTCTGGCAGCGACAGGTGGACGGTCGGCAAGTGTCTCCCCGGTACAAGAGGAAGACTGGCAGAGGCTTATATGTGTTATCCGACTGCGGTACATGAACTCCAGTCTTCCTCTTGTAGTCCGACTCTACAACATGGGTGTACATGCAGACTCTAAACCCTAGGGCTGTACAGGCTGGTAATACTGGGGTTCCGGAGTCGCCTGTACAGCTGTTGGGTGGATAAGACATGAGGGTGGTGAGCTTCAAGGTCGAGGAGGAGCTGCTCCGGATGCTGGAGGACTACGCTAGGAGGAGGGGGATGCCGAAGAGCGAGGTGATAAGGAGGGCCCTACGCCGCTACCTCGAGCAGAGCGACCTCAACCCCGTCGCCACCGGGAGGATCCGGGTGTACGCCTAGCCTCGGCCCCCTCCACCGGGGCGTCCACTGGCGCTGGCGTAGCGTGGGCTTGAGGTGGCTTGGTGATGGAGGGAGGCGTGGTGACTGGCAGGATAAGGGTCGAGGTGGTCAAGAGGGACGGGAGGAGGGAGAGGTTCCTCCCGGCCAAGCTCTACGAGAGCATACGCCTAGCGGTAGAGGGGGCCGGGCTGCCGGAGGGTGAGGCCAGGAGGCTGTTCGAGGAGGTCCGCCGGGAGGTCTACGAGGCCGCCTCCCGGGGGGAGACCATCTACACCGCCTCGATAGCTGACAGGGTCGAGAGGCTGATGGTCGAGTGGGCCGTCTACGAGCCCCGCTGGTTCGAGGCGGCCAAGAGGTACGAGCTGGCCAGGATATACAACGACGTCCACGGCAAGGGGGGCTGGGAGTCCTTCGACCCCGCAGACCTGAGGCTCACCTTCAACGCGATAAAGGTGCTCGAGGCCCGCTACCTCCGCAAGGACCCGGAGACCTGGAGGTTCAGGGAGACGCCGCAGATGGCGTTCAGGAGGGTGGCCAGGTTCCTGGCGGAGGTCGAGCGCCGCTACGGCAAGGGCGACGAGGAGGTGGCCAGGTGGGAGAGGGAGTTCTACAGGCTCATGAGCGAGCTCCGCTTCATGCCGAACAGCCCCACCCTGATGAACGCTGGGACGGAGCTCGGCATACTATCGGCCTGCTTCGTGGTGCCGGTCCGGGATAGCATAGTCATGGGGGACGGCGAGGGGATACTAGACGCTGTGAGGGCTCAGGCTGTGATATTCCAGCACGGGGGAGGCGTGGGCTTCGACTTCAGCGAGATAAGGCCCGCCAACGACGTCGTGCTGACCAGCGGGGGCACCGCCAGCGGGCCCCTCAGCTTCATGCGGCTCTTCGACCTGAACACCGACGTGATCAAGCAGGGGGGCCGCAGGCGCGGGGCTAACATGGGCATAATGCACGTGTGGCACGCCGACATAGAGGACTTCATACGGGCGAAGACGGGGAGCCTCAAGGACGTGAACCTCCAGAACTTCAACATAAGCGTCGGCCTCTACGACGAGTTCATGCGGAGGGTCGAGGAGGGCCTAGACTGGCCCCTCGTCAACCCCCGGAAGACCGACCTCACAGGCAGGAGGGACAGCAGGTACTACGCCATCGTGAGGGCCAGGCACTACATGAGCGAGGAGTGGGTGCAGCAGCTGATACTCGAGGAGCTCGAGGAGAGGGGCGGCAGCGTGCCCCTCCACGAGTCCCAGCTCGTCACCCTAGACGAGGCGCTCGCCATAGCCGAGCACGAGGGAGCCATAACCAGGCGGGTCAACGCTAGGGACCTCTTCAACAAGATAGTCCAGGGCGCCTGGGAGAGCGGCGACCCTGGAGTGATATTCTTCGACGAGATAAACAGGCGCCACCCAGTATGGTATTTAGGTAAGATAAATTCAACAAACCCCTGCGGGGAGGAGCCCTTGCTGCCCTGGGAGAGCTGCAACCTGGGGAGCATCAACCTGGAGAGGTACGTGGTGGAGACCCCTGAGGGGCCCGCCGTGGACTGGGAGGGGCTGGCTAGGGACGTGAGGGTGGCCGTGAGGCTCATGGATAACGTGATAGACGCCGCCCGGTACCCGCTGCCCCAGCTGGGCGAGGCGGCTAGGAGGGCTAGGAAGATAGGGCTGGGCGTCATGGGCTGGGCGAGGATGCTGATACGCCTCGGCATCCCCTACGATAGCCCCGACGCGGTATACCTCGCCTGGGCGGTTGCGGAGTGGATAGCCTGGAACGCCTACATGGAGAGCGTGCGGCTGGCCGGGGAGAAGGGGGCGTTCCCCGCCTGGGACCCGGCTAGGTATAGGTGGCTCCACGAGACCCTGCCCTTCCAGCGACCCGAGGAGATGCTGGAGCTCGTGGAGAGGGAGACCGGGAGGAGGGGCTTCGCCGCCCCGCCCAGCCCGAGGGTTAGGAGGCTACTCGCCGCCAGGCCCCCCACCGACTGGGAGGCGGTTAGGAGGGGCGCTGAGAGGAGCGGCCTGAGGAACGCGGCGCTCCTAAGCATAGCGCCCACGGGCAGCATAAGCATCATAGCGGGGGCCAGCGCCAGCATAGAGCCGCTGTTCGCCCTGGCCTACGTTAGGAGGGTGAGCGTTGGGACGTTCCTCGAGGTAGACCCGCTGTTCATAGAGGAGCTCAGGAGGCTCGAGATAGACGAGCCCGAGGTACTCGAAACCATAGCCGAGACCGGCAGCGTGGCCCACCTCAAGTGGGTCCCGAGGAGCCTCCGCCGCCTCTACAGGACAGCCCACGACATAGACCCCGAGTGGCACCTGCTCCACCAGGCCGCCTGGCAGGCCTGGGTCGACGCGGCGGTCAGCAAGACTATCAACCTACGCCACGACGAGCCGCCCGAGACCGTGTGGAGGGTCTACATGCTAGCCTGGAAGCTCCACGTGAAGGGCACCACGGTATACAGGGACCGCAGCAAGAGCCAGCAGGTCATATACTTCGGAGTCAAGAAGGAGAAGCACCAGGAGCAGGGGGAGACCCGGGAGGCTGGAGACTCCAGCAGCGGCGAGCCACACGCC
>JALSQL010000004.1 GCA_026985435.1 Acidilobaceae archaeon | reverse complement strand
GTGCTTTAAGCCGGGGGAAGGCCCGGAGCGGCCGGGGTGGCGGCTGATGGTGGTGCGTGTAGGCGTCAACGGGTTCGGGACAATAGGTAAGAGGGTGGCCCACGCCATCCAGCTGCAGGACGACATGGACCTGGTGGGGGTCGTCAAGAGGAGGCCGGACTACGCGGCCCTCCAAGCCCTCAGGGCGGGCATAAGCATCTACACGCCGAGCCCCGAGGACGCCGAGAAGATGGAGAAGGCCGGCATCAGGGTTGCGGGGACCATCGAGGACCTCCTATCGAGCGTTGACGTGGTGGTCGACGCGACACCCGGGGGGACGGGCGCCGAGTATAAGAAGCTCTACGAGAGGTACGGTGTGAAGCAGGTCTTCCAGGGCGGCGAGAAGCCCCACGTGGCCGAGGCGAGCTTCAGCACGCTCTGCAACTACGAGGAGGCCCTAGGCAAGAAGAGCCTACGCGTGGTCTCATGCAACACAACGGGCCTCCTAAGGCTGATATGCACCCTAAACAAGGCCTTCGGCGTGTCGAGCGTTAGGGCGGTGATAGTTAGGAGGGCGGCCGACCCCAAGGAGGTTAAGAGGGGGCCGGTGAACGCCATAGTCCTGAACCCGCCGACCCTGCCGAGCCACCACGGGGAGGATGTAAAGACCGTCCTCCCAAAGCTTGACATAGTGACGTTCGCCGTGGTGGTGCCTACGACGCTCATGCACGTCCACGCGGTGACACTGAAGCTCTCCCAGCCCGTGACGAGGGGCGACGTGGTCTCCGCGCTGAGCGAGGCCCCTAGGATAATGATGGTGAACTCCGCCCTGACCGGAATAAGGAGCACCGCCGAGCTCATGGAGGCGGCCAGGGAGACGAGGAGGAGGTCGGACATACCCGAGCTGGTGGTCTTCGAGGACTCGATAGCGGTCAGGGGGAGCGAGGTCCTACTCTTCCAGGCGGTGCACCAGGAGTCGATAGTGGTTCCTGAGAACGTTGACGCGATAAGAGCTGTGGCCGGCCTCGCGGCGTCCGCGGAGGAGACAATAAGGATAACCGATTCCACCCTAGGGGTGGGCCAGCCCCTATGGTGACGGGGCGGCGGTTTAGGTGCCCGGCGGGTCGCACCGAAATAAAGCCCCACAGACGGCGTTTTACACGGTGACATCTTCGTGTCAGGGCTGGGAGGCGAGGAGGCCAGGAAGTTCGTGGCCAAGCGCGTGCAGGGGATTAGGGCGTCCGAGATTAGGGAGTTGCTAAAGCTGACCGAGGGCAGGGACGTGATAAGCTTCGCCGGCGGCCTCCCCGACCCGGAGACCTTCCCCAAGGAGGAGCTCGCCGAGGTCGCCCGCGAGGTGATCCTGCAGAGGGGCGAGCAGGCCCTCCAGTACTCCCCAACGAAGGGCGTCACCGAGTTCCGGAGGGTTCTCCAGGGCTTCCTAAGGGATAACAACGTTAAGGTCACGGTGGACGACGACGTAATAGTCACCACGGGTAGCCAGGAGGCGCTATACCTGGTCGGCAAGAGCCTCGTAGACCCGGGGGATGTAGTGTTCACGGAGTCCCCAACATACCTGGCCGCCCTAAACGTGTTCAGGCAGTTCGGGGCACGCTTCATCTCAGCCCCGATCGACGAGGACGGGATGAAGACGGAGATCCTAGAGGAGAGGGTGAAGAAGGCGGCCGCCGAGGGGTTGAGGTTGAAGCTCATCTACACAATACCGACCAGCCAGAACCCCGGTGGCGTCACGATGAGCCTCGAGAGGAGGAAGCACCTCCTCGAGATAGCCGAGAGGTACGACCTGCTAGTCGTCGAGGACGACCCATACAGCTTCTTCACGTTCGAGCCCGTCGACGTGGTCCCACTGAAGACCCTCGACAAGAGCGGGCGGGTGATCTACCTCGGCAGCCTGAGCAAGATACTGGCCCCCGGCCTCAGGATAGGGTGGGCCCTAGGGCCGAGCTGGGCGATCACGACGCTGGAGCTAGCCAAGCAGGCGGTGGACCTGCACAGCTCGACCCTATCCCAGTACGTGGCGATGGAGGCCATACGGAGGGGGCTGGTTGAGAAGACCGTGGGGAAGGCTAGGAGGATATACAAGGCCAAGAGGGACATGATGCTCGAGGCGATGGAGGAGTACTTCCCGGAGGGCTCCAGCTGGACCAGGCCCGTGGGCGGCCTCTTCATATTCGCCTACGCCCCGGAGGGTATAGACACGAAGGCCCTGCTGCCCGAGGCGGTTGAGAGGGGCGTGGCCTACGTCCCCGGGGCCAGCTTCTTCCCAGAGGGAGGCGGGGAGAACACTATGAGGCTCAACTTCAGCTACCCCACGCCGGTGCAGATACGCGAGGGCATACGCCGCCTAGGCCTGCTGTTAAAGGAGAAGGCTGGCAGGTAGGACCAGGGCCATCCCCCCTTTAACTCCAGCCGGCCAACGAGCACTTGGTGGTAGGCATCACATTGGCGAGCGGGGGCAGAGGGGGAGGCGGAGGGGTCCCAGGGTTCGTCCACAGGCTGAGCAAGGACGCCCGCATAAGCATAATCCAGGTGCTGGCAGCGCAGAGGACGCACAGGGAGGTGGCTGAGATGCTCGGCGTCACGCCAGCAGCTGTGACCAAGTACCTCTACCGGCGGACCCACCCTAGCGACGCGGTGATACTGAGAGCCCTGGAGGCCGCGGGCGAGGAGGAGCTGAAGGTGATAGCCGACATAATGCTGGACGACCTCCTAGGTGGCATCAAGAGCCTCATAGACTGGGCGCTGGACAACGGGCTCCTAGCCAGGGAGGACATCAGGAAGATAGAGGAGGCGATCTACCCCAGGATACTACTCCTCGCCTACAAGCGCGGAGGAGCCCCGAGGCCCTCGTAGCCTGATTATACGCCAGTAGTCGCCCGCCTCCAGGAGCCACGAGGCCAGGAGGCGGGCTATGAGGCGCCTCGCCTCCCCCGGCCCCGCATCGATGCCCAGCCTCGCGGCCGCCGCCCTAGCCACGTCCTCGTCGAGCCTCCCCTCGAATACGCGCTCCAGCTCCTCCAGCAGGTCGAGAGCCGTGGAGGGGCCCCTAGAGGCCAGGCGCCGGAGCAGGTCGAAGTCCGCCTCCCCGAGCATCGCAGACTCCACGAGGTCCTCCCTACCCCGGCGCCTGGCCTCCTCCCAGTAGGCGAAGAGGGGCTCGTAGCTCCCGGCTAGAACCCCGGAGGCCCAGGGTGGCCTCCTCCCCCTACCACCTCCCGGGCTGTTCAATGCGGGGGTCCACCCTGGAGGCCCTGGTGGCCAAGGGTAAAATCCTCGCGGCCGCCCGGCGGCGGTGGGCGTACATGGGGGCGGGCCCCCCGGGGCCTGCCAGCGCGTCGGGGGGTAGGGGAGGGCCGCTGATGGACGTGTACGTGCTCGACACGACGGCTGTGACTGAGGCTAGGCTCAGGAGGAAGCTGGGGGCGGCTAGCCTTGAGGAGGTCGTCGAGAGGCTAGCCCCCCTGCTCAGGGAGGCTAGGGTGCTGGTCGGCACGCGCTTCTACATGACCCCGGCCACGTGGAACGAGCTCAGGCGGCTGCTGATCGGTAACAACGTTGGCCTCGAGAGCGTGAGGGAGCTCTCGGCGTGGATAACGATCAAGCCCCCCGACAAGCTCGGCGTGAGGCTGCCCGCCGCGGTGTTCAGCGAGTACGTGGCCGACGTGAGGCGCAGGCTCTACCGCGGCCTGAGGGTGGCGGAGGCCGCCGTTAGGAGGGCAGCCCGCGAGTGCAGCGGCTCGGAGGAGTGCCTGGGAGACCTGATTAGGGGGCTCCGGGACAAGTACAGGGAGGCGACCAGGAAGGGGCTAGTCGACAGCGTCGAAGACCTAGACACGGTGCTCCTAGCCCTCGAGATGAGGGGGGTGCTGGTATCGAGCGACGAGGGCATACGCAGGCTCGCCGAGCAGCTTGGGGTAATGATAATAGACCCCGAGGACTGGGTGGAGGCCCTCCAGAGGATAATAAGGGCGGCGAGGACACACCAAAACCACGGCTAAGCCATTAAACCCCCAGAAGCCCCACCACCCAAACGAAGACGGGCGCCGCCGTAGCTCAGCGGCAGAGCGCCGGCCTCGTACGGCCGGGGAGAGCCGAAGTCGAGGGACCCCCCGGGAGAGCCGGTGGTCGCGGGTTCGAGTCCCGCCGGCGGCTCCAACCCACATAAACCCCCCAGCCCAGAGGACCAGGCGGGCGCCGGGGTAGCTCAGCGGTAGAGCGCCGGGCTGTTAACCCGGTGGTCGGGGGTTCGAATCCCCTCCCCGGCGCCACACCGTTGCCATCCTCCCGGGGTTCCACCATGGAAGACCCGCGGGTCTCTGGACCTGGCCTTCAACGGTCTACGAGCCAAGCCGCTCTAAGGCCGGTATGGGCCGTGGAGTGCCCTAGATGGGGCCGGGTTGTCTGCCAGTCTTGGTATGGGGGTTTGATGCTCTTATTGAGGCTGCATCCTTGGGGTGGTGTGGGCTGTGATGTGTGACTCCAGTTGCGACCCGCCCCCTGAGAGAAGATGGGGGGAGGGGATGGGCTGTTCCACCCCTGCCTGAGCCCCGCCTACTGTTTGGAGGCTAGGTATGCGAGTATCTTGTTTGCAGCGTCGACGCCGCTCTTTAGGGCTGGGCCTATGAGGCTTGGGCCGTGCCTCACGTCTCCGGCGGCGAATACGCCCTCGCGTGTGGTCATGTAGTTCTCGTCGGTCTTGATTGTGCCGTCGCTGTTGAGTTGTATGCCGCAGCAGCCGTCCTCCACGGGGGCCGTGGGGAGGACTCCGACGGCCTTTAGGACGTAGTCGAACTCTGCCTCGAACTCGCTGCCCTCTATGGGCACGGGCCTGGGCCTCTTCTCGCCCTCGACCTTGACCAGCTTCATCCTCACAAACCTGACTATCCTCTTGCCGCCCCTCTCGAGGAACTCGACGGGCTGGGTGAGCTCCCAGTACTCCGCGCCGTGGAGTATCAGGTTGTCGATCTCCCTGGGGCCCATGGGCGCGTACTCCTTGCTCCTCCTATAGCTCAGCACAACCTTCTCGACCTTGCCCTTGAACTCCGGGTAGGAGAGCGGTATGAGCACGCTGTCAGCGGCGGTCAGGCCGCCGCCTATCACGAGCACCCTGCCGTGTAGCGGGGGGACCGTGTCCCAGGGCTTGTAGCCGAACTTGGCCATGTGCATCGCGACGATCCACTCTACGGCGGGGTAGACCCAGGGGAGGTCCTCGCCGGGCACCTTCATGCGGCGGGTCCTCCAGGTGCCCGTGGCTATGAGGACGGCGTCGCTCTCCTTGATTATACTCTCGAGGTGTATCTTCTCCTTGACAGGTATCACCTCGTCCATGAGACCGTAGCTGGTCGTCATGTCCACCTTAGTGTTCAACACGAACTTTACGCCAGCGTCTATGAGCTCCCGTATACCCTTCCTCACGGGCTCCTTGGGGATCCTGGTGACGGGGATTCCGAATAGGATCATGCCCCCGGGCTCGGGGTTCATATCGTAAATTATAACCTCGTGGCCCCTACAGCGTAGTATGCCCGCCGCGCCGAGGCCCGCGGGGCCGGCCCCGATTATCGATACGACCCTGCCGGTGGAGGGCGGTATCTTATCCGGCTTACACCTGAGGAACTTCACGCCCATACACCCCCAGGCCGCCGGGGGCTAGCCCTGGGGGCGTGGAGTATATAGTGGCACGCGCGGCCGACGACTATACCGGGGGCTACTGTAGCTCTATACTTGGAGGCCTAGTGGTGGCCGCCCGCCTGGAGGGCTCTCCTCACCAGCCTCCTCGCCCTCGCGGCCTGTGGGACTACCTGGAGTGGCAGCCAGAGGGCCGGGCTCTGGGCTGCCTCGAGGGTCGGCCTGGCCCCGGGCCACGAGTCCAGGTAGGCTGAGAGCATCTCGAGGATCAGGCTCTGCTCGACGTTGAACATCGAGGCGTACGCCGTGGCTACGACCAGGTCCCACGCGCCGCGCCGCCGGGTGTACTCGCGGGCCTGCTCGGCGTCTATCAGCCAGGGCCTCCCTCCACCCGGGGGCACGATGAAGTTGCCCGGGTTAGGGTCGCCCAGCGCGTAGCCAGCCTCGTGCACCAGGCCCAGAGCGGCGCCGGCGGCCCTCCAGTGGGTGTGCTCCCGGCTGTCTAGAACGGGGGTGCCCTCAACGTACTCCCTCACGGCGCCAGCGCGGGCGACGTCGCTGCAGAGGGCGAGGAAGCGGGGCGTCGGGAGCACGCCTCGGAGGAGGCGAAGGTAGTGGTAGTCCGCCGCGAGCCTCGACCTCGGCCCCAGCCTGTAGCGGACCGCCACGCTCGACGCCGCCGCGGCGGGGATCCACTTGAGCGCCATCTTCATGTAGTCCTTGAGCACTACCCGCCCGCGCGGGGTGTCGCACACGTAGCTGCTGGTGAACCTTCCCCCGCCCTGCCTGCACTGTGCGCCGTCGAGCAGCTCCAGCGGGTCCCTGCAGGGCCCCCTGTACTCGCCCTCCGGGAGCCGGACGAGGCTCCAGGGGTTCGAGGCCCACCCGGGCAGGCTGCAGTCGCCCTCCCAGGGGAGCCTCGGCAGGGGGGCCCGGGATGCGACGGAGGCCGCCACAGCGCGGGTTCTAGCGGCGGCCGCGAGGAACTCTAGCTTAACGCTGGGCGGGTCGAGGGCCAGCATGCCGTCCACAAGCCTGGCCACGCCAGAGGCGAGCCCGGCGTAGACCCCCCTCAGGTCTCCGGGGCCAGACACGGCCTCGGCGGCGAGGCACGCGTGGGGGCGGCGGAGCAGCCAGAGCCTCGAGACCGGGGGGAAGGCCGGGTCGACTAGCGCCTCGCGCGCGAGCACGCCCATCCTAACGTACACGTCGTAGAGCTGCTCCACTACGACCCTCCGGCGGTAGGCCTCTATTATGCTGCGAACCTCGCCCCCCACATCGCCGCCGCAGCCATCGGAGAGCCTCACCGGGAAGAGGAGGGGGCCAGCCACCCTCTCTCCCGCCAGAGAGGCCTGGGCGTCCAGCCTCAGGAGGGTCAGGCTCACCCTCAGGGTCGAGCCCTCCACCGAGGCCATCCAGAGCTGGCTCCTGACAACCTCCACCCTATAGCTGCCGACCTCCAGCGTGCACCGGCCGGGCATCCAGGGGGCGCCTCTAGGGCTAGGTGGGTGGAGCATCCTTTTATCCCGCCGCCACGCGAGGCGCCGGGGGGTCTGAGGGTATTGTCGGCGGTGGTGCCGAAGAGGATAGACGTCTACGACCCGATACAGCCGCCCGTGTGTACGAGCTGTGGCAGGATAATACACCCGGCGGAGAAGGCCACGGCCTTCTACTGCCCCAACTGCGGTAAAGCCCTGATCTGGAGGTGCTCCCGCTGCAGGAGGCAGGGCGCCACATATGTATGCCCCAACTGCGGCTTCCAGGGGCCGTGAGACCGCTGGGGTGGTAGGGATGGCTCAGGTGGCGGTGATAATGAGGGTGCTGCCCTCCAGCGTTGATATAGACCTCGAGGAGCTTAAGGGTAAGATAGCGGAGAAGCTGCCGGAGGGGTACGAGATAAAGAGTAGCGGCGTCGAGCCCATAGCCTTCGGCCTGAAGGCGCTGAAACTCGTCGTAGCAATGCCCGAGGAGACGGAGGGCGGGACTGAGGCCCTCGAATCCCTAATAAAGGAGCTGCCCGAGGTCGACGAGGTCGAGATAGAGGCGGTCCACAGGCTCTCCTAGCCGTTCTCCCCCGTTACATCCGGGTAGCCCCCGTTACGGGGGACCTTGCCCTCCTAGCACTTTGCTATAAAGCCCCGGAGACCCGCCGTCTAGGGCGGGGAGCAAGGGCGAGGTGCTTACATCGTGGGCGCGGCCGCTGGGGGCGAAGGGAGGAAGGGCCCCCGAAAAGAGGTTGTCCTACGTGTCGCCGAGGCTAGGCCCAGGGACTCCGGGAAGAGGAAGGTCAGGATAGACCTGGGCGTGATGAGGCTCCTGGGGGTGGAGCCCGGGGACGTCGTAGAGATCGAGGGCAAGAAGAGGACCGTGGCGATAGCATGGCCAGCCCTCCCGGAGGACCAGGGGCTCGACATCATAAGGATGGACGGCATACTGAGGAAGAACGCTGAGGTCAACATAGGCGACAAGGTGATAGTTAGGAGGGCCGAAGTCAAGCCCGCCGTGAGGGTCAGGCTGGCCCCCACATCCCAGCCGATGAGTGTCGACGAGTCATTCAAGAAGTACGTGAAGAAGAAGCTGATAAACACGCCGCTCGTGGAGGGCGACATAGTAGTCATACCGGTCATAGGCCAGGCTGTCCAGTTGCAGGTTGTCGACACCAGGCCGAGGAGCGCCGTGATAGTGACGGAGAGAACGATCGTTGAGGTGCTCGAGAAGCCCGTGGGCGCGATATCCCTGCCGAGGGTTACATACGAGGACATAGGCGGACTGAAGAACGTCATATTCAAGATCAGGGAGCTCGTGGAGCTGCCGCTGAGGCACCCCGAGCTGTTCAAGAGGCTCGGCATCGAGCCGCCTAAGGGTATACTCCTCTACGGGCCCCCGGGGACTGGCAAGACGCTCCTAGCCAAGGCTGTCGCGAACGAGAGCGACGCCTACTTCATCAGCATAAACGGGCCGGAGATAATGAGCAAGTTCTACGGTGAGAGCGAGCAGAGGCTGAGGGAGATATTCGAGGAGGCCAGGAAGAACGCTCCCAGCATAATATTCATAGACGAGATAGACGCCATCGCCCCCAAGAGAGACGAGGTTGTGGGAGAGGTTGAGAGGAGGGTCGTAGCGCAGCTCCTCACCCTCATGGACGGGCTTGAGAGCAGGGGCCAGGTTATAGTGATCGGCGCGACCAACAGGCCTAACGCAGTCGACCCGGCCCTCCGCAGGCCCGGCAGGTTCGACAGGGAGATCGAGGTGCCGCTGCCAGACAAGCAGGGTAGGCTGGAGATCCTGCAGATACACACTAGGCACATGCCGCTGGCCGAGGACGTCGACCTCGAGAAGATAGCGGAGATAACCAAGGGCTACACGGGCGCCGACCTAGCAGCCCTAGTAAGGGAGGCTGCCATGCACGCCCTCAGGAGGTACCTGCCGGAGATAGACATCGAGCAGGAGAGGATCCCAGTCGAGGTTCTAGAGAAGATGGTTGTGAGGATGGAGGACTTCCTAGCTGCGATGAAGGAGATAACGCCCAGCGGCCTTAGGGAGATCCAGGTTGAGGTGCCCGAGGTTCACTGGGACGACATCGGGGGCCTCGAGGAGGTGAAGCAGGAGCTCCGCGAGATCGTGGAGTGGCCGCTGAAGTACCCTGAAGCGTTCAGCAGGCTCGGGATCAGGCCGCCTAAGGGTATACTCCTCTTCGGCCCGCCCGGGACTGGCAAGACGCTCCTAGCCAAGGCTGTCGCAACTGAGAGCGGGGCGAACTTCATAGCCGTCAGGGGCCCCGAGGTGCTGAGCAAGTGGGTGGGCGAGAGCGAGAGGGCGATAAGGGAGATATTCAAGAAGGCGCGCCAGTACTCACCCGCCGTCGTGTTCATAGACGAGATAGACGCGATAGCCAGCGTTAGGGGGACCGAGGTGGGCACTAAGGTTACAGAGAGGATAGTCAGCCAGATGCTCACCGAGATAGACGGCATCTCGGACCTGTCGAACGTCGTGGTCATAGCCGCCACCAACAGGCCCGACATGGTCGACCCGGCCCTCCTGAGGCCGGGTAGGCTGGAGAAGCTGATCTACGTGCCACCGCCGGACAAGCAGGGTAGGCTGGAGATCCTGAGGATACACACTAGGCACATGCCGCTGGCCGAGGACGTCGACCTCGAGGAGCTGGCCGAGGCGACCGAGGGTTACACGGGCGCCGACCTAGCAGCCCTAGTAAGGGAGGCTGGCCTCATAGCCCTAAGGGAGAGCATAAGCACGACCGTAGTGAGGCGGAGGCACTTCGAGCAGGCCATGAAGAAGGTGAGGCCCAGCGTCACAAGGTACATGATAGAGTACTACCAGAGGTGGATGGAGACGGCGAGGGAGATGGCCGCGAAGAAGAGGAGCGAGGCGCCGATGCTGCACCTCTAACCCTAAAGGCCCGGGGTGGAGGCAGTGGTGCTGAGGCCGTGGAGGAACTACATACTAGTTGGGAAGGTCTACGAGGTCATAGCTAGCCTCACCCGGGGCGGCGACCGCCCGATACTAGAGGAGGACGTGAGGGCCGAGTTCGAGATGAGGCACGGGTACCGCCTCTCCGACGCCGACCTAGCGAAGGCGCTCCTAACACTCGAGGCCCTAGGTAGGATCAGCACGATAAGCACCGGGGGCGACACCCTGATGATAAAGCTAAGGCGGGGAGGGCGGTCTGCTGGGTAAGTTTTCCCCACACACCCGGGTCGGACCGGGAGTAATGCGTCACGCCGCCCTCCCCTACCAGCTCGGGGTAGCCACGGTTTTAGAGGCAGAGGCGCCGAGACGGCGCCCGCCCTCCCAGGCTACAGATTAAGGCCCCAGCCAGCCCCCGCCCCCGCCTGGGGGCGGCGCGGGATGAGGATACTTGCCCCCAACCGGAGCTGTGACGGAATTATCGCGGACCAACCGGGGCCGCCCCGTTATAGGCTCCAGATGGGGAGCCCCTAGCCTTGGGGGTTGCAGGTGCGGGGCTGGGAGGAGCGCGCAGCCAGGATCCTCCGGGAGAGCGGCTTAAGGGTTGAGAGGAAGAGGGTTAGGTACGCCACCCTGACCGGGGGCACCGTCGAGGAGAGCAGGGTGACGGGCTACAGCGCCGACGGCAGCCTGAAGGTGACGGTCTCGAAGGTGGAGGGGGAGGATGGGGTGAGGGTGACCCTAACCGCCCGGGGGCCCGCCAGCAGCAGGGAGCTGGCGAGGAGGCTGGAGGGCGAGGGCGCGAGCGTGGACCACGAGGAGGGTGAGAGGACCCACGCTGTGATGAGGAGGGTCGGCGAGGGTGAGCTCGGGAGGCTTCTCCGCAGAATACTCCAGGGCTAGCCCCGTGGATTGGTGCGCCCTACTCAGGGGGAGGGGCCCCCTGGGCCTCCTCGGGGCCCCGGCCGCGGCTAGGATGTGCGGCATCCACTCCTGGCCGGAGGGGCCCAGCGTCACCCTCGAGTGGGAGGGCGCGCAGCTACCCGTGGCTGGCGGGGGGCCACCAGCGCTACTAGGCGGGCCCCCCGCTAGGCGGGTGGAGCCTCCCCCCAGGCAGCCCCTGCGAGGCTCGGGGGGCTACGCTGCCAACCCCATGCTGCACCGGAGGCTGTCGCCCGGGGCTTCCTGCTCGCCGTTCCCCGGCTGCCTGAGGCACCCCTGGGATGGGCGCCTCCAGGTTGGGCTACCCGACCTGGAGCCCCTCGAGGCCCGCGAGCCGCCGGGTGGGTGCCGCGAGGCCGCCTGGAGGCCTGCCAGCCCCCCGGAGATCGGGGGCCACGCCCTGGCTGGCGTGGGGGAGTGCGTGGAGGCCCCTGCAGCTGGCGGGCGGGCGAGGCTCAGGGTTTGCAGTGTTGAGGGCGGCTTCCTGGTCGAGAGTGGGGGCCACGCGGCCGTCTACAGCCGCAGGCTCAGGCTGGAGAGGCGGTGCGCCGACTACATGGTTGGCCTCCTCCACCCAGGCGGGCCCGCGTGGTTCTACGTTCGGGGCGAGTGGGAAGCGTCCGCCCCGGCCCTAGCCGTCGAGTGCCCAGCCGCCAGGCTCTACGCCGCCGCCCGCGGGTGGGTGAGGCTACGGGTGGAGGGTGGCAGCATGCTACTGGAGGCCGCGGGGGAGCCCATCATAGCCGGCCCCGGCGGGCCCCTGAGGGCTGCCGCCGCTGCTGTGGAGTCCCTAGTCGACCCCGCCCACCGGTGGCCCCGGCGGGGCTTGGGGCACGCCAGGTGCGGGGGATGCGTGGGGCTTGCGTGGCCCGGAGAGGGTGGCTTAGCGTTCACGCTCTGGAGCCCCGGGGGGCCGGGCGTGTTCGAGGCCAGGCTGAGGGTCGTCGCCGAGCCGAGGGCGAGGGTTTTCGACGCGCTGGGCGAGTCCTGGGTGCCCGTTGAGGCTGGCCTCGTGAGGGTGCCCCTCCCGAGGGGGTGGCACAGCCTGGTGGTTGTCGGTGTTGAGGAGTGGGGGAGGCCGTCGGGTGTGAGGCTAGCGAGCCTCCTGAGGAGGAGGCTGGGAGAGGCCGCTAGAGGCTCGTAGCGTCCCCGAAGTCCTTCAGCACTAGCTCGTCGAGCCTACCCTCCGCGGCCGCCACGATGTAGTCGATGAAGTCCTCCTCGTAGGGTACGCCGACGAATGCCATCTTACCGTTCAGGGCTATGGCGGGTACGCTCATGACGGCGTACTTGTCTGCAATGTCGGGGTTCTCGTAGGCCTCCACGGTGTCGGAGATGACAGCCTTAGCCCCCTGCTTCCACGACTCGTATGCCAGCATGTTGGCCAGCAGCACGGCGTACGGGCAGTAGGGGCAGCTGGGGGTGACTATTGTCTCGATGTACACCCTCTTCCGGAGGGAGGCGAGCACCCTCTTGGTCTCCTCCTCGAGGCCGCTGTCGCCCTCGCTTATCCTGAGGATGGTCTCAACGAGGCCGCGGACCTCCTCGCCGGCGGGTATGCCTGTATAGCGGATGTAGCCGTCTATGAGGGTGACGCTGGGCACCCTCTCGATGCCCTGCCTCGCGAACTCGCTGGCGTGGTCAGGGTTGCTCTTGTCGAAAACCCTGACCTCCACCAGCTTCCTACCCCTCACCTCGGGGGCGGCCTCCTCGAACGCCCTGATCAGCCGAACCGTGTCCTCGCACGTCTCGCAGTTCGGGCCCACGAACACGTCTATCCTAACAGGCTCGACCATCTCGGCCAGGGTCTCCCTGAGCTCCTCCATGAAGCTCGGGCTCAGGTCTAGCTCGTAGAACCTACCAGCCACCCTAGTCACCCTAGAGGCTGCCCCGCCAGCGGGGCTTATTATATTAACGCCGTTACACACCGTAAGTATCGGAGGCTTTTATCACCTGCAGAAAAAGCTGGGGGGTGAGGAGCATTGGCCAGGCGGGTAAGGCAGGCGAGGAAGACGGCGGCGCTGCACAGGCTCGGGGAGATGCCCTGCGAATACGCTGCCAGAGAGATAATCCCGTCGATCCGGGCGGCGGTGGCGATATCGATGGTTGAGAGGGGGGTTAGCAAGTACAGAGCGGCCTCGATACTGGGCATCACACCCGCCGCCATAACAAACTACGTCAGCGGCAAGAGGGGGGGCAGGTACGTCGAGATCATACTGTCAAACCCGGAGTTCCGCAGGCTCATAGAGAGGAGCGGCGAGGTCCTGCTCGGGGATACCGACCCGCGCCGGAAGGAGGAGGTTTTCAGGAGTATGATATGCGCCATATGCAGCAGGCTCAACAAGTACGAGTGCAACGCCCCCTACGCGGGCGGGAGCCACGCCCGCAGAACCCTCGGGGGCGCCAAGTAGGCCCCGGGGCCAGGGTGTGGGGCTAGGAGAGAACCCGTATGCACCCCAGCGTGTTGGACGGCGAGGGCTTCTGGCAGTGCATGAAGGCGGCCTTCAGGTTGCCGTAGGGCGGCCCTGTCCTGCTGAAGAGCGTTATGACGCGCGGGCTGCCGTTGAGGTTGTGGTTGAACTTATAGCCGGAGCGTGTAGCCTCGTGGCCGCGTATGACGTAGTGGACCCCGAGCTTCCTGAGGGCCTCGTGGGTAGCCTTTGGCCCCCAGAGGTAGCCGACTCCCCGGGGGCTGGGCCTGGACCATTCGACCCTCTCGTCGGGGTCGTTCCAGAGGATCTCAGCGAGGGGCTCGCTGGGCTCGTCTCCCACGCGGGCTGCGAGTATCTCTAGGGCATCGTCGCTTGAGAGGCTGGTGGTGGGCACGCCTGCGTGTACAAGCAGGGCCCACCCCCTCACGAGGACGGCGTGGGGCATCGTGTCGAAGAGCTTCCTGGCCTCCTCGTAGATCTCCCCAGCCTTGGAGGGGCAGAGCCTTATGAGCGCCACGGGGAAGTCGTGGGGCATAGGCTCCAGGCCCGGCGGCGGCTCGTGGTTGCCGCGTAGGAGTACAACCCTCTCCGGCGCCCTAAGCTTGAGCCGGAGTATCCCGGCTAGCACGGAGGCTTGGCCCTCGGGTGTGCCCCTGTCGACGTAGTCTCCGAGGAACACAATCGTGGCCTTCTCGAGCGAGCGCATGGTCTTGGCTAGTATCCTCCGCAGGGTCGAGGCGTCCCCGTGCAGGTCCCCGACTACTATAACCTCGCCCGGCGGCTCATTGTAGAGCACGACCCCGCCGGCCCTCTCAGCCCCGCCGGTGGACCTCTTGGACACCTCGGCCTCGTGCCTGGCCCTCACCTTGCGGATCAGGTCTAGCAGCTCCTCGCACGTGGGGAGCCCCAAGAGCCCCTCCAGCTCGGCCGACTCCTTGTCCGGCAAAAGCTGGCACCTCGCCCGCAGGGCGTCGGGGGTAACCCGCATATAAGGGCGGGCTATATAATTGTGTGTTGGACGGGGAGCGTCCGGCCTTGCCTGGAGTGCGGGAGACGTTCTACAAGGTGCTCGCCATACTCTACAGGCACGCTTCAGGGGTAGCCGTGATTGACTACCCGGAGAGGCTGGAGAGGAGAAGCATAGACGTCATAGTCAAGCTACGCGACGGTAGGAGCGTACTCCTCAAGGTGGCAGACGACGCGTACACGCTCCCCAGGAGCGAGGTCGCCGAGCTCCGGGGGCTAGGCGCCACCCTGGGGCTGCCGGTGGGCCTGGTAGCGGAGAAGTACGGGGGCCGCGAGGTCCCCGGGCATGTTATGATGGAGAGGCTCGGGGTCCCCGTGCTGAGCCCGGAGACCCTGGAGGACTACCTCAGGACGAGCGAGGGGGTGGTGGCGTACCAGTCGCGCGACACGCTCAGGGTGAAGCTTAACACCGACGCCCTGAGGGAGACGAGGGAGAGGCTGGGCCTCAGCCTGGGCGACCTCGCAGCCAGGCTGGGCGTCAGCAGGAAGACGATATACCAGTATGAGAGGGGCGAGGCGGACCCCACCCTGGAGAAGGCCGAGAGGCTCGCCCAGATACTCGGCGAGGAGGTGATAGGCTCGATAGACCCCTTCCGGGAGCCGCCCCAGACCGCGCCCGCACCCCCACCCTACGATGACAGGGTCGAGGCTATGATCGCAGACGACCTGGCGGGGGCGGGCTTCAGCGTGTACCACGCCAAGAAGACCGCCGCCGACATAGCCGCGGGGGCCCAGGAGAGGAGGGTTATAGTCGCCTACAAGCACAAGCGGGAGTCGATCTCCAGGCTACTCGACAGGGTCGAGAACCTGATACGCATGTCGAGGGCCTCCGACTCGAGGGCCGTCGTCGTGGTCTCAAGCCGCAGGGAGGAGAGGGACGTTACCAGCGAGGCCTCCGAGCTGATAATCCTCCGGGCCGACAGCATAGGCAGGGGTAGGATTGCGGGGCACCTCGACGGCGAGGAGGCTCCTGATAACGGGTAGGCCCGGGTCGGGTAAGAGCACGCTCTTCAGGAGGGTGGCCAGCGAGCTGGAGAGGCTGGGCTGCAGGGTAGGCGGCATATCGGCCCCCGAGGTCCGCGAGGCGGGGCGCCGGGTGGGGTTCCTCATAGTAGACCTGGCCACGGGCGAGAGGGCCTGGCTGGCGAGGCTGGGGCCCGGCGCGGGGCCTAGGGTCGGCAGGTACACCGTCAACGTGGAGGAGGCGGGGAGGCTCGGGGCCGCCGCGGTAGAGAGGGCGCTCCGCGAAGCGGACGTCGTAGCAATAGATGAGATAGGCCCCATGGAGCTCCTCATACCCAGGCTTAGGGAGGCGATAACCCGGGCCGCAGCCGAGGCGCCCCGGCTCCTCGCGGTGGTCCACGCGAGGCTCCCGAGGAGGGACCCAGAGCTGTGGAGGCTCCTGAGGGGCGGCTCCAGGCTGGTGGAGGTGACTATCGAGAATAGGGGACGCCTGCAGGCCATGGCCGGCGAGCTGGCGGGGTGGCTAGTAGGTGGCGGGGGCTGCGGTGGTTAGGGAGGGCAGGGCCATACTCTGGATACCAGACCCCTCCGAGGCCCTCGCGGGCTCGAGGCTCGAGCCTGCCTGGCTACCAGTATTCTACAACCCCGTGATGGAGTTCAACAGGGACTTCAGCGTCGCCGCCCTTGAGGCGTACATCCGCCTCTACGCCCCCCACAGGCCGGTCACGGTGGTTGAGCCCCTCACGGCGACTGGTGTCAGGAGCGTCAGGTACGCCTTGGAGGTTGACGGTGTGGGGAGGGTCGTGGCGGGGGACATAGACCCCGGGGCGGTGGAGGTTGCTGCGAGGAACGCGAGGGCGAACGGGGTCGACGATAGGGTGGAGGTAGTTAGGGCCGACGCTTCGGCGCTCCTCTACAGGCTGGCCAGGGAGGAGCCGGAGCCCGTGCTGGTGGTAGACCTGGACCCCTTCGGGAGCCCCGCCCCCTTCCTTGACGCCGCCCTGGCGGCGGTGGGGCACCGGGGCCTCCTGGCGATGACCGCCACAGACCTGGCGGTGCTGGAGGGCTCCAAGCGCAGGGCCGCGCTGAGGAGGTACATGGCCCGCATCGAGCGCGTCCCGCACGCCAAGGAGGTTGCTGTGAGGGCCCTCGTGGGCTACGCTGCAAGGGTCGCGGCGGCGCATGACAAGGCTGTCAGGCCGCTGGCCGCCTACTGGGCCGACCACTACGTTAGGGTATACCTGCTCGTCGAGAGGGGGGCCAGGAGGGCCGACGCGATGCTAGAGGAGTGCCTATCCCACGCCCACTGGTGCGAGCCCCTGGGGCACACCACATTCACGGGGTGCCCGGAGCCCCAGCCGCCCAGGGGGCTGGGGCCGCTCTGGGCCTGCGAGACCGGCGACGAGGACTTCCTAGAGGCCGTGGCCAGCGTAGCCAAGGGCAAGCTGGCAGGCTACGCCGCCACAGCCGCCAGGGTGGAGAGGCTGGCGTCAACGCTCCGCCGCGAGGCCCCCCTCACTAGGCGGCGCTTCTACTACGAGCTGTGGTCGCTGGCGTCGGCACTCCGCTCTAACGTGCCGCCCCGGAGGGCGGTGGCGGAGAAGCTAGCTGGCATGGGGTGGAGAGTGGTTGAGACGCACTACTCCACCACGGGGGTTAGGAGTGACGCGCCGCTCCAGCTGGTACGCTATCTCGTAGCCTCCTACCGTCGCCGGCGCTGAGAGCCTGGAGCCTCCTCTGGAGCCACCTCTCCAGCAGGGGGCAGGTCCTGGGGTCGTTGAAGTTGCCGGGGCCGCACTGGCCCAGGTATGGGCAGGTGAAGCAGGGTATCGAGATGACGTCGTCGAGGCTGACTAGTACTCGGAGCTCGAGGGTGGGGGGTGTCGTGTAGCGTATCTTGTAGGTCCTGCGGCCGTTCACTACGACCTGCTCCCTCTTGATTAGCCCCTTCTTCGCCAGCCTGAGAACCAGCCTGGAGCCCTCCCTGCTATCCAGGCCGAGGCGGCGCCAGAGGTCGCTCTGGAGTATGCCGTCGTCGCCGCTCGACCGTATCATCTCGAGCGCGAGCCGCTCTAGCTCCTCGCCGGAAGGCTTTACCACTCCCGATACCCCCTCCGCGCTGGTGGCTACTGTGAACCTAGGGTCCTAGGAGGATGCTGTGGCTGGGAGGGGGTTTATACTTTAACTTAGCGTGATACAGGTGCCCGCGGGTAGAGCCTAGACTTTAACTAGTATCACGAGGTTGGCGAGGATGAACCGGAACTGCTTGCGGATAGCACTCTCCTTGACCGAGAGCACCTTGGCGATCCTAGACTGCGGCACCTTAAAGTTGTAGAGGTGAGCAGCCAGGTAAACCGCGGCGCCCGCGAGCGCCTCCGGCTTCCTCCCCTCCACGCCCTTACCCATGCTGATCACCTTATCTATGATCTCCATGGCCAGCGTGGCGACCTCGAATGGCAGCTGGAGCGAGCCCACGGCCGCCGTTATGAAGTTCTTGGTGAGATCGATGTGCCTCGACCTCTTCCCTATACCCTGGCCATAGAACCTCCGCCACATACGCTCAACCACGCCGTAGCGGTTCAGCTCCCGCGTGCCCCTCCAGAGGCTCGGAACCCCCAGGGCCTGCTGGATCTTGGAGTGCTCGAGGCTGTACTGGTGGAGCATCGCAGCCTGGTTTATGGCGGCCGCTATTATCTCCTCGGGCCTGGCGTGCCTCTCCCCCCTCCTACCGCTCAGGGCTCGAGCCTCCAGGTACCACCTAACCATCAGGGCGGCGGTCTCGTGTATCTCCCGCGGGAGCCCGAGGACGCTGACCGCCTCCTCTAGCCTCCTATGGAAGTCGTAGGAGAGCCTCTCCTGGTACGTGTAGCCGCCCCGCTGCGCGGCGGCCCTGCGGCTGCGAAGTATGGCGTGTATACGCCCCCGCCTCAGTCGGGGGCCCTTGCGGAGCTCGAGGCTAACATGCTCAGCCCCCGTGTGGTGGGTTAGAGTGCTCCTAACCCCCGCCCTTACCCTGTTGACGCCCTTCTCCCTGTCCCTTAGGGCGTTCCAGTCTGGGCCCTCGTCTATCGCCACGCCTAGAACCTGGCCCGTGTCTGCGCAGATCAGGTTTCCGTCCTCGTCCACCACCCTTCTCGTGCATCCTAGCGACACGAGCTCCACCCCCGCCGCCCCCGCGGCCCCTGGCCCGTGCGCCCCCCGCCGTCTTGGTCTTGGGGCGCCTGCGTGGAGGGGGCTCGATCAGCACCTCCACGCCGGCCTGGAGCCTACTGGCTAGCTCCCTGTCCTTGGGCCTCACCACCGCGTAGGGCCTATCCACGGGGCCTATGATGTCGGTCACGGGCCCTAGGGTGTCGCCGCTGCCTAGCCTGACAGTCCAGCCGAGCCTGGGGGCCCTCTCGCCCTCCAGCTCGACTACCACGTGGCCCGTCCTGACCACAGCTGCTACCCTGCCCTTCAGGGGCTCGGGGACCCTGTGGCCCCTAGTCCTCCGGCTCGCCGGCCTCCTGGGCACTCCGAGGCACCCACGCGGGGGGCGCTTGGGGCCTCCTAATAGCGGCGTTAAGCCGTGGGTGGGTTGGTATGGTGGGGTATAAGGGAGGTCAGGCCTGCGGGGGGTGATGACGGGGTTAATTGACCTGAGCCGGGCGGCCTAGCGGTGGGGCCTATGCCTCATGCGCCTCACGGCCTCTGCCAGCTCCCGTAGGGTGCGCCTCTTAGACCCAACCTTCACGACGGAGACCCTCCGCCTCTCGGAGTGCCAGGCGCGCGGGTAGGCCTTCTCCTCGACTATAGGGTCGAGGCCCAGCTCCCTCGCGGCCCTCACTATCTCGTCGAGCGTGGGCTTGGGCACGGCGGAGGAGCGCGGTATCTTCCTACCCTCCCTGATGGAGGCCGTGGAGTCTATGTTAACGGGCCAGAGGACCACGCGGCGGCCCCGGTACTCCCGGCTGCTCAAGAAGGGGCGCCCCCGGCCTGGGTGGGGGGCTAGGAGCCCGCCTCCCGCTCCTCGCCTATGAGGACTGCGTTGACGACACCGTCCTGGCCGGGCCTGCTGGTGACGACTGCCAGGCCCCTATCGGTCTCGATTACCACGCCGCGCACTATGATCCCTCTCCTGGCGAACTCCCTGTTGGCCCTGCTCTCGACAACCCTCAGTATCCTAGCCTTGAACGACTTGCCAGTCTTAGGGTCGGAGACGACGGCGTGGGCCACCCTCCTAACCCTAACCTTAGTGTTGCCGCCCCTAACCCTTATGGAGACACGCTTGTCCTCCTCGCCGAGGACCGCCGGGACGAAGGGGCGGCCGTAGGCGTACTTCCTCTTCACCTTGTAATACCAGCTCCTCTTACCGCCGCTCGGCTTCTTGTGATCCCTCCACTGGTAGACGCCCATACCCCGGAGCACCCTGGGGCCAGCCTGGGCGCCCCCGGGTTTTAAGTGGTTTCCAGCTCGGCCCCGACGGCCCGGGCCAAGTCCTCGGCGCGCTGAAGCCACTGGGCGCCGCGGAGCCAGGGTAGCAGGGCGGCCTCGACCGCCTGGGCGGTGAGGTCCTGCCTGGTGGTGTAGCCCATGGTTTCAACGCCGATGTAGCCTATCTTCTCGCCGAGGTCGCCGCTCCTGGCCCTGTAGGCCTCAGCAAGCTCGCGGCCATCCAGCATCTCGCCCACTAGCCAGGGTGGCAGCTCGAAGGAGTAGCTCGCCCCCAGGCTGGCCCGGAGGCCCGGGCCCACCACGACGGCCACCTGGGTTTCGATGAAGCCCGTAGTTGTCGGGAACTCCATTAGGCCAGCCTCCACCCCAACACCGTACTCGGCTCCAGCGGCTAGGCGGGCCTTGTATGCCCTCTCCAGGGCCCCCCTAACGAGCAGGTCCAGCCCGACAGGCTGCACGGGCACGGAGGCCCTCACAGGCACGCCAACAGCGTCTATCCCCAGGAGCCTGCGGAAGACGCGCCTGGCAGCCCTGACCTTGACAGGGTTCGAGGTGCCAACGGCAGCCACCCGCTTCAACCCTCAGGGGCACCCGGAGGCTGGCCGTGAGCCGCGTGGAGGATATAGCTTTCCAGCCAGCCCCACCCCATAGCCGCCGGGCGGTCTACCTAGGAGCCAGCCCCGCCCCGGGGCTGGCGGGCGGCAAGGCCATATACGGGCGCACGGCCCCCCGCGCCCTGGGGGTCCGAGACCGTTTTGGGAGCGCCTCTACACGTGGGGGTAATACCAGACGGTAACAGGAGGTGGGCCAGGCGGAGGGGGGTGAGCCTGAGGGAGGCCTACGAGGCGGGCTATAGGAGGCTCGTCGAGGTAGTCGACAGGCTCTACGAGAGGGGCGCTAGGTATGTGACGGTGTACGTGCTGAGCAGGGATAACGCGCTCAGGAGGCCGCCGCAGGAGCGCGCCATAATATCGGGGCTGATAGTGAGGGGGCTCAGGAGCCTCGCCTCGGACCCCAGGCTGGAGGATAGGGGCGTGGCAGTGGAGGTCCTGGGCGATGAGAGCGTGCTACCAGCCAGCGTACGCTCCGAGGCCCGGAGGCTGGTCGCGTTGACGAGCGGTAGGGGCGGCGGGGTGCTCAGGCTCCTCATAGGCTACTCCAGCGCCTGGGAGGTTGGAGTGATATCCATGGGCGAGGAGCCGCCTAGCCTCAGGCTCCCACCGGTTGACCTCGTGGTTAGGACTGGGGGGTGGAGGAGGCTGAGCGATTTCGTCCCCCTGGCGGCGTCGTACGCCGAGCTATACTTCACTGAGACGCTCTGGCCCGACTTCACGCTGGAGGAGCTGGAGGAGGCCCTTAGGTGGTTC
>JALSQL010000003.1 GCA_026985435.1 Acidilobaceae archaeon | reverse complement strand
TCCCCGGTCCGGGGAGGGAACCCAACGGGCGGCGGGCTCCTTGGCCTCCCCTCCCTGCCGTGGAGGGCGTAGTAGGCGACCGCTATGACCGCGGGGACGGCGGGTGATAGGGCTAGTGCCCAGGGGAGCCAGCGTGCCAGCCAGACCCTGGGCTTAGCGCCGCCCGCCATCGAGAGGAAGGCGGCGGTGGCGTTGTCAACCCTCCCCACCCCCGCCGCGGGCCCCGCGTGGGAGGCGGGGATTAGGAGGTAGAGCCTTGCGTCAGCCCTGCCCGGGAGCCGGGGGGCCTCGACCACCCACCCCCCGCCGGGGGCCCGCTCCACCCTGGCGCCCCAGTAGAGGAGGTCCACGCCAGCCCCAACCCTGAGGGCGTCCCTCGCCTCTATGGTTACGCTCAGGTAGGGCAGGTGGCGGCCGCCGCGGGCTAGGCTCAGGCTTAGCGGGCAGGCGCTCCCGTCGCACTTGATGGTCGAGTGTAGCTTGAAGTGGAGGGTTACCCTGTACTCGCCGGGACTGTAGCCCCCGGGCATGTAGCAGCCGGCCTCGCTGCGGGCCTTCGCTAAGCGGAGCCTGTGGAGGAGGTCGCTCCTCCCTGGTCGCTCGCTGGCCCTAGGAGGTGGAGCTGCCTGCCGGCGTCGTAGACGTAACCCACCGCCCCCGGGGGGCAGGTTATGGACTCGAGCCCCACATAGGGCCCCACGCCGCTGGGCGCGGAGCCCTCCAGGTAGAGGGGCGTGCCCCACTGCCTGTAGATCATGTGCTTCCCCGAGCCCAGGTGGAAGGTGTAGTCCTCCAAGAGATCCAGCCCCTGGAGGACCGCATGGTAGCTCGAGACGTAGGCGCTGCCTAGCCTGCCGCCCCCAGCCAGGTAGGCCACCGCCCCGAGGGAGGCGGCGGTGGCAAGCAGCATGACGAGCAGCGCTAGGGCCAGGTAGCCCCTCTCGCTAAGCAAGACGGGGGCGCACCCGCCAGCGGGGGGCGGGTGGCTGGCAGTATTAAGCCCTCCATTACCCCGGCCTTGGACTATAGGGCCTCCCGGGTACTTACGCGCCCCATATAGAGGCGGCCCGCCAGGCCACCGGCGGGGTGGGGGGTTGCCGGGCTGGTGGACTATAGCAGCTGGACTGGCCGTGACGTTCGCGGTTAACGTCCCCTTCGGCTACTGGAGGGCCCACGCAAAGTCCAAGGGGAGGAGGGCCGAGTGGTTCGCCGCCGTCCACGCGCCGGTGCCGCTGGTGTTCCTGGTGAGGAGGGCGGCCGGGGCGACTCTCTCCTACATACCCCTCTTCGTGGCCGCCTTCTTCCTGGGCCAGCAGGCGGGGGCTGCGGCGTACTCGGCGGTCCACGCCAGGTGCGGCTCCGCTGGCAGGTGCATGCCCTGCGACCTGGCGAGGCTCCTCGCCCGGGGCGGCCCCGGCTGCCTAGGCCGCGCGGGGCCTGGGGGGCACCCTGGCGTTGAGGAGCATGTACCTTAGGGCTGAGAGGTAGGGGTCGGGCACCCCCAGCTCCTCGAGCTCCCTGACCGTCGCGGCCACGTCGTACTCCACCCTGGCGAGCGTGACCGAGCCCGTCTCGGTGTCGACCAGAGCGTACGCAGCCCTAGGGTCGCCGTCCCTGGGCTGCCCCGCGCTCCCGGGGTTGACCACGACGGCCCCGCCGGCCACGCGGAGGAACTGGTGGTGAGTGTGGCCGACGAGGTAGAAGCCCCTCGGGCACCCGCCACCCGCCGCGGGCCGGCCGCCGAGGCGTAGCGCCGCCAGGGGGCGCAGCCTGGGGCAGAGGTCACCCTCGCCGAGCCAGGGGTGGAGGTACTCGTATAGCGGGTTGGAGGGGGCCCCGTGGACCGCCTCCCCCCGGAGCCCCCCAGCCTCTACTGGGAGGCGGAGGGGTAGGCTGGCGAGGAACCTCCTATCGCCATCGCCCAGCAGCCTGAGGGTCACGTTCTCCCGGAACCAGACGCTGAGCCAGTGGGTGGCCTCGCCGCACCTGCAGTCGACCCCGTAGCCGACCGCGTGGTCGTGGTTCCCCCTCACCATCTTGGCGCCGAGCCCCCGGAGCTCGTCTATCACCTCCCCCGGCCTAGGCCCGTAGTCCACGAGGTCCCCAAGGACTAGGATCTCGTCCCACCCGGCTGCGTGGGAGAGGACCGCCCTCAGGGCGTGGAGGTTGCCGTGGACGTCGCTCACAACCAGGACCCTAGCCAAGCCCCTACTGCACCCCGCCCCCCGGACCCGGGGCCCCGCTGGCTATAGATGCGAGGGCCTCGGGGAGCAGCCTGTCGAGGCCCAGCCTGGCTATGGTGGCCTCCAGCGGCACGCCGCTGGGCGTCCAGCCCCGGGCGGCGTAGTACTCGAGGATCATCCCCCTGAGGCGCTCCGGGTCTACGACCTCGCCCCTGCTGGGCCCCTCCCCTATGGGCTCCCCCGTCATCCTGGGCGGCAGCCAGTCGTCCACCTCCGGCCTGAGCCCGAGGGCCAGGTTCACCAGCCTCTCCAGGTTCACGGTGGCCTCCCCGCTCGCCAGCAGGTCGCCGGGGGCCAGGTCTAGCCCGGTGACGGCAGAGGCTAGGGGCGCCACGTTCTCGGGGTGGAGCGTGTAGCGGGAGAACTTGCATATGCCAGTGTTGTCGTAGAATCCCATGAGGTCCTCCAGCACCTTCACCATCACCCCCTTGCCCTCGTAGGAGAGCCTGTCCACCCCCCGGAGCCTCCAGAGCCGCCCGGGTATCTCCGCCGCGTAGGCCCCGCTGGTCAGGTGGTCGGCCCCCCGGCTGGAGACCGCGTATCCCAGCGCCATGCCCTTGAGGCCCCTCGCATCATAGGCTGGGGGCTCGAGGCCCTTGACGTGCAGCGCGAACTCCCCGCCAGCCCCCAGCCTCTCAGCAGCCCTCCTAACCCCATCGGCGAGCAGGGAGCCCAGCCCGCCCCTCCTGTACGCCATGTCCTCCAGGAGCCTCGCGGCCGCCTCCCAGTCGCCCCAGCGGGGCGCCCCCTCGAGGAGGCCCCTCTCCCCCGCCTCCATAGCCCAGGCTATCGTCGCCCCCGCGCTTATCGTGTCAAAGCCGAGCTCGTCCGCCAGGAGGTTGAGCCTAGCCACGGCCTGGGGGTCGCAGACCCCTATGTCTGTGCCAAGGGAGTAGAGGGTCTCATACTCGGGCCCGTCAACCCTGCCCTCGGGGGTCCCGACAACCTGGCTGCAGGGCCTCCCGCAGCCCACGCAGGGGTTCCTCGCCACCCTCGACCTGCCAGCGTACCTGGCCAGATTCCCGGCCGTGGCCCCCCTACACCACGAGCCCAGCGTGCTCCTCCGCCAGTTCATGGAGGGCAGCACGCCCAGGGCGTCGGTGTACTCCGCCATGAGGGGGGTGCCGTACTCCACGAGCCCCCTGCTGGCGGGGTGGCTGTGGGTGAGCCTGTTCAGCTCGCCCGCGAGCCTCCTAGCCTCGGCTGGCCTCGCGGGCCTCGGGAAGCCCTCTCCCCGCGCCACTATAGCCTTGAGCCTCTTGGACCCCATCACGGCCCCGAGGCCCGTCCTCCCGGCCTGGCGGCCGTTGGCGTCTATCATGGCGATGGCCGAGAGGTTCTCCCCGGCCGGCCCTATGACCGCCTCAGCGTACCCCCGGTAGAGGCCACGCAGCCTAGCCCGGGCCTCCCCCACCCTGAGCCCCCAGAGGCCCCGGGCCCGCTCTACCCTGGCGCCGCTAGAGTCTAGGACTAGGACACCCGGCTCATCGAGGGCCCCGGTGACAGCCAGGAAGTCGTAGCCCAGCCTCCTAAGCTCCAAGCCGAGCCTCGCCCCGGCCATGGCCCTGCCCAGCAGGCCGGTCAGGGGGCTCCTGGCGGCGAACGCTGTCTTGCTGGCCGTGGAGAGGGGCGAGCCCACCAGGGCCCCCGGCGCTATCACGAGGGGGTTGCCCGGCTCCAGGGCCCCCGGCGGCTCGCCGCTGGAGAGGGCGAGCCTCGCCCAGACGGCCCCGGCGAGGCCGCGGCCGCCTAGGAGCACGCGGTAGTAGCCGGGGTCGAGGTCGAGCTCGTAGGCCCTCCCCACGTCGCCGTGGTCGAGCTCGACGACGAGGCCTCGGCCCGAGAACCAGGAGCCCGAGCCCACCAGGGGTCCACCAAGCCACACGGGCCGGGGCTCGTATTAAGCGTGGAGGCGGCTCAGCGTCTCTACCTCGAGGCCATCCCGCCCCCGCGGGGCGGCGCCCTGAGACCCCCTCATCACCGCCCCCTCGAACCCTCCAGGCCAGCTCTTGGTACCTACGCGCGCCTATAACCCGGCGCCCCCGCCGGCCTGGCGGTGTATAACCCGATGGCTATGCTTGTTGGGGACTCGCCGCTCTCCCTGGACGGGCCGGGGGGTATGGCGCACTCTATGGGGATGGGCTTCATGGGCTTCGGGTGGCTCTGGGCCATTATACTCATAATTATCATAGTAGCCCTGGTCTACGCTCTCTTCCCCGCCACTCCAGGGCTCCGCCACGACGTGTACAGGCTGGAGGCCGCCGTTGAGAGGCTGGAGCGCAGGGTTGAAAGGCTCGAGGAGAGGCTGCGGGGCGAGTAGAGACTAGGGCTCAACGCTAGCGGCTCGGCTCGGTCGCTGCGTGCTCAGCCGTCCTGGCGGCGCCTTCTCAGCCTCCCCTCCGGTGCAGGCCGCACCGTCTTTCTCGCCACGTATCCCCGCGTCCTCCCGGGCTGGCGGGTGCTTCAGCGTGCCGCTGAGGCGTGGTCTCTGGCGTCAGGGCTCTCGGCCCAACCAGCCTAGCCGGGGGCTCGTCGAGCCCACGATGGGGGATCTGCACGGCGGCGAAGCTCACCCTACCCCCGGCAGCTCCTCGGGGGCGGCTCGAGCCCGGGGGGCTACACGCCCCCGGCTAGGCGTATGGCGAGGTACTGGGCCCAGCATGGTATGAGGCGCATGAAGCGGAGCGCCCCGTAGCAGCGGCCCCACCTCTCCAGGTACCTCCTGCTCGCCGCGTCGAGCTCCTCGACGGCCCACCCGGGCAGCTCCACCTCCCCCGCGAGGGCTATCTCAGCCACCCTACCGGGCCTCCTCGTGCCGGGTATGGGTATGGCGCCCCTGGATACCAGCCAGGCCAGCGCGGCGGTCGCCCTCGGGATGCCCAGCCTGGAGGAGACCCTGTCGAGGGCCCCCTGGAGGGCCGGGTCTCGGGCCGCCTCCCTGAACACGGGGTCCCCCCGCTGGGCCGGGTCTCGGGGCCTCCCGGCGCCCGCGAGGGCGCCCTTCGCCAGGGGGCTCCACGCCACCAGGGCGAGGCCCCGGCTCCTGAGGAGGGGCTGGAGCCTGTTCTCGGGGCTCCTGTAGGCTAGGCTGTACTGCACCTGGTCGCTCACCGGCTCGACGCGGCGGGCGCACTCGAGCGCCCTCTCGACGAGGGGCGCCGGGTAGTTGCTGAGGCCGTAGTGGTGGGCCAGCCCCCTCAGCACGGCATCCTCCAGCGCCCTCACCACGCCGCAGAGGGGCACCCACGCCGGGGGAGGCCAGTGGGCCTGCACCACGTCGACGGTGCGGCCGAGCCTCCTATTGATCGCCTCCACGCCCCGGGCCACCAGGCCCCGCGCCACCCGGAAGCCCCCAACCTTGCTGGCGATCACCACCTCGTCACCCGCGCCATGGGCCCGGAGGGCCTCGCCGAGCAGCCTCTCACTCCTACCCCAACCGTACACCTCGGCGGTGTCGAAGAGGCTCACGCCCCTCTCAAGCGCCGCCCCCACAACACCGGCAACC
>JALSQL010000002.1 GCA_026985435.1 Acidilobaceae archaeon | reverse complement strand
TCTCCCAGGCGTCTCCAACAAGAGCGTCCACCACAGCCCCCGGGCCCGGGAGGCCTAGAAGGCCCGCCAGCCGCTCCGCCCTCTCGAGGGTCTCCCCGCTAACGGGTATGCACCGGGCCACACCGCAACCCGGGAAGCCCGAGCCGGGGCCGCCAGCCGCTTTAGGCGGCGGCAATTACGGGTACAAACGCCGCCTGCAGGCCCCGTAGGCGCGTGGCTCACACGGCGGCCGCCCTGGGGCTTGCGCGTGTGCGCCCGGCACCCAGATCCTCCAGCCCACGGACCCCGGAGGCGCCAGAGACCCCATTATATTAAGGGACGCCGCGCATGGCCTAGGGTTGGTACGGGGAACCTTGGCCCTCTTCCGTGAAGGGCGCGACGAGGAGGCATATAGGGTACGTAAAATACTAGAAGAGCTGCGCATCCACAGCCCCGAAGCCTACGAGGTACTCGCCTATTTAATAGGAAAGATCTCGTCCTTAGAGGATATCGTGGGGGAGCTGAGGGAGCTGGCTAGCGACCTGAAGGACTCCCAGGAGAGGCGGATATCCAGCCTGAACCAGGCTGTATCGAGGTTCGACGCCAGGATTAAGAATATGGAGAATGCGTTGGCTATGCTGAGCGAGAGCGTGGAGAGGGTTGAGAATAGGGTTAATGAACTATGGAGTTCCCAAGAGAGGCGCTTTGATATTCTAGATGATACCGTTTCGCGTCTCCAGGCTAGGCTTGCAGGCATTGAGGCTACACTCGCCGAGCTAGGTGAGAGCGTGGAGAGGGTTGAGAATAAGATCGGGGCACTCGCAGAGGCATCCCTCTCAAGGCTCGCGCTCCAAGAGTTTGAGAGGCGGGGGTATAGGATTTTAGACTACAGGCGCAATGTCATTATAGATGATAGAGAAGTTGATTATGATAGCCTACGCTCAGAGGGGTGACGATGAATATACTCTCGTCTTAGAGGTGAAGTCCAAGCCCAGGCTGAGCGATGTTGTCAAGCTGGCCGGGCTGGCTGAGAGTGTCGCCAGGTCGGCTTTTGCGCGTGGCAGGGTCATCCCAGTCCTCGCTGGCGTGTGGGTTGGAGGCGATGTTGAGGCCTACGCTAGGAGGTGGGGTGTTGAGGTACTGAAGCTGTGAGGCCCCGCGTGTTGTGGTGTGTCCTGTCCCCTACATACTCTGGGTTTCGCTGTCAGTGCCCGGAAGTGCGCCAGGCTAAGGCCCTGGCCTCCGATGGTGTAGCCTCCCGGGTGTGCTAGCGTCTTGGGTGGAGAGCCCGTATCCCACGGCGCGTGGCCATACGACGAGAAGCCGCTGATAGTGTTCTGGGAGACCACTAAGGCCTGCCTGCTCAAGTGCAAGCACTGCAGGGCCGAGGCTATAACCAGCGCTCTGCCAGGCGAGCTCACCACCGAGGAGGGCCTCAGGCTGATAGATGAGGTCGCCTCCTTCGGGCGCCCGTCCCCGATACTAGTCCTGACCGGCGGCGACGCCCTCATGCGCAGGGACTTCTGGACCCTCGTAGACCACGCGGTATCCCAGGGCGTCAGGCTGGCTGTCGCCCCCTCCGTGACGCCGCTCCTGACCAGGGACGTCGCCAGGGAGATGGCGCGGCGCGGCGTGTCGGCCGTGAGCCTAAGCCTGGACAGCCCCTACCCGGAGGTCCACGACACCATAAGGGGCATCCCCGGCACGTGGAGGAGAACCATCAGGGCGCTCGAGTGGTTCCGGGATGCCGGGGTTAGGGTTCAAGTTAACACTGTCGTGATGCGCGAGACCGTCAGCGGCCTGCCCGATATGGTGAAGCTCCTGCTGGACCTCGGAATCAGGGTTTGGGAGGTCTTCTACCTCGTCCCCACGGGGCGTGCGGGCCGCTCTATGGATCTCACTCCCGAGGAGTGGGAGGACGTATCCCACTTCCTCTACGAGGCCAGCAAGTACGGCTTGAAGGTTAGGACCACTGAGGGGCCAATGTTTAGGAGGGTGGCGATTGTCAGGCGGCTCCTCGAGGAGGCCGGCCGCCCTGACCTCGTCGAGGAGCTCGACTCGAGCCTGGGCAGTCTCTACAGGGCGCTCACCAGCCGCCTCCGCCAGCTGCTGGGCGAGCCGCCGGGGGGCGCGGAGCCTGGCGCTCACACTGTCGCCACTAGGGATGGGCGCGGGATAGTGTTCATAGACTACAAGGGCAACGTTTACCCCAGCGGTTTCCTACCCGTGCCAGCTGGCAACATTCGAGTCAAGAGCCTCCGCGAGATATACCGGGGCAGCACACTGTTCCGAATGCTGCGCCACGGCTCCTTCAAGGGTAGGTGCGGCGTCTGCGAGTTCCGAGACGTCTGCGGCGGCAGCAGGGCCCGGGCATACGCTTACCACGGCGACGTCCTAGCCGAGGACCCCGCATGCCCCTACAGGCCCGGCGGCTACTCGGCGCTCCTCGCCAAGGCGGGCCTCCGCCTGCCGCTGCCAAAGGCCGCCCCAGCCGCTGGGGGGTCCGCGTAGGGGGTGCCCTCCGTGGCGTCCCTCGTAGCCAGGCTCGGCGGGCTCGCAGTCGAGGCGCTCATGGAGCTCCAGTATCGTTTCCCCCTGACGCCGACCCCCTACTGCGATGTAGCCCACCGTCTAGGCGTCGAGCCAGATAGGCTTGTCTCCACGCTAAGGGAGCTATCGAGGCTAGGCGTGCTGAAGAGGGTCGGCTTCTACCTCAACTACAGGAGCACGGGCAAGGTGGCGGCCCTAGTGGCGTACTCCACTGGGGGCGACAAGCGCAAGCTGGAGGCGCTAGCGGCCGAGTACAGGTCCGACCCCCTGGCGACCCACGTCTACCTGAGGGACCACCCATACTACGATGTGTGGGTCGTGGTCAAGAGGGGCTCTAGGGGCGAGCTCGAGAGGCACACTGCAACCCTGGCGTCCAGGCTGGGCCTGGACTACGTCATACTCTACAGCCGGAGGACCCTGAAGCTCAGCGTGAAGTATGACCTGCTAGAGGGGATAAGCAGGTCCGGCCCCTACCCGGCAGTCCACCCCTCACCGCCGAGGCCGGAGGAGCTGGGCTACCCTGCGAGCCTGGCCAGGGCCCTCAGGGTTCTCCCGCTCGAGGCTAGGCCCTACCGGAGGATCGCCGCCGCCCACGGGATGAGCGAGGACGAAGTCGTCGAGGCTGCCCGCGTCATGCTGGAGGCCGGCGTGCTAGGCGACCCCGGCGCCGCCCTCGACGGCCATAGGGCCGGCTTCCCCGAGAACGGCATGGTCGTGATGGAGCCTCCCAGCTCGGGCGAGGAGGGCCTCTGCAGCTGCGCCGCGGGGCTGCCGTACTCGACTCACGTGGTCCTACGCGAGTCCGTGCCCCCCGGAGCCTGGAGGCACACGTGCTACTTCATGGTCCACGCCGTGAGCCGGGAGAAGCTCGCCGAGGCTGTTAGGCACGCGGAGTCGACCTGCAGGCCGCGGAGCCTCATGGTAATCCGCAGCCTGGCCGACCTCAAGCCGGGCGTTGTACGCTAGCCAGCCCCACCGGGGTGCAGAGCTATGGTGCCCCTGAGCGTTATGGCGGGCCTCGAGCCCACTGTCTCGGGCCGCATCAAGGGCCCCTACGGGCGCGGCAGGCCCAGCCGCTTCACCAGCGAGTACCGCCCCGTCGTATTCTGGAATATCACGTACAAGTGCAACCTCCGCTGCGAGCACTGCTACATATCCGCCTCCCCCGACGCCGCCAGGCCGGAGCTCGACCTAGAGGGGGTCACCCGGGTGGCCCGCCAGATCGCGGCCCACGGGATCCCCCTGGTCGTCTTCACAGGCGGGGAGCCCCTCGTCACCGGGAAGTTCTGGGCCGCCGCCGAGGCCCTCGCGGCCTCGGGGGGAGTAAGGCTGAGCCTCAGCACCAACGGGACGCTCATAGACGGTGAGACCGCTGGGAGGCTGAGGGGGCTGGGGTTCTCCTATGTGGGCGTGAGTCTGGATAGCTTAGACCCTAGGGCTCACGACAGGTTCCGGGGGGTCCCCGGGGCCTGGGAGGCCGCCGTGCGCGGCATGAGGGCGAGCATCGAGGCAGGCATCCCGACAGGCCTCAGGGTTACGGCTACCTCGTGGAACATCCGCGAGATCCCCAGCATGGTTGACTTCGCCGCGAAGCTCGGCCTCACACGCGTGAGCGTCTACCTCCTAGACACAATCGGCAGGGGCCGGGAGGCGGCGGGCCAGCTCCCTAGGCCCGAGGACGTGAAGCAGCTGGTCGACGATCTCCTGGAGAAGGCTAGGGAGTACCGGGGCGTCGTGGAGATCCTGCTGGTCAGGATGAACTACGCTGGGATCTACATCGCGGACAAACTGGCACGGTCGAGGGAGGAGTTCATTGACCTGCTCAGGCTGCTGCACGCCCAGGGCGACTGTGGCAGGAAGACGGTTAGCATATACCCCGACGGCACGGTGAGGCCCTGCCAGTTCATGGACTACTACGTGATAGGCGACCTCCGGCGCCAGAGCCTGGGCGAGATACTAGCCCCCTCAAACCCCCGCCTCAGGCCGTTCCTCAGTATTCACGAGCGCCTTCGCGGCCCCAGGTGCGGGTCATGCCCCTTCAGGAGGATCTGCGGCGGCGGCAGCCGCAACCGGGCGCTAGCCCTAACCGGGGACTTCTGGGGCGACGACCCCACGTGCATTATCGACCCGGGCGAGGTGGCGTCGAGGTGGGGGATAGAGGGGCTCCTCTAGGCGGCTGGATGCCCCTGGTGTTGAGGGTTTCGGGGCTCCGCGTGCTCGTGCTGGGCGGGGGCAGCGTCGGCGGGAGGAGGGCTCTCCAGTTCGCTAGTGGCGGGGCTAGGGTTAGGGTCGCGGCGCTGGAGTTCTCCGAGGAGCTAAGGAGGGCCGCGGCGGGCGGGGAGGTGGAGCTCGTCAGGGCTGACCTGAGGGACGCCCGGGAGCTGCGGGGCCTCATCGCCTGGGCCGACCTGGTTGTGGTCGCCACGAGCGACCCCGAGGTCAACAGGGCGGCGTCGGCCCTCGCACTGGAGCTGGGGAAGCTCGTTAACGACGCCACGGAGGCTGGCAGGGGCAACGTGATGGTGCCCTTCCACAGGCGCATCGAGCGGCTGGGGATCACCGTAGCGGTAACCAGCCTGGGGAGGGCCGGGGTGGCGGCTAGGCTCGCCCTCGAGAGGTGCGCCGAGACCCTGGAGGGCGATGCCGAGCTCTACACGATAGCACACACCATGGCCAAGCTCAAGGAGTGGCTGAAGTCCGTCGAGCCCGACCCCAAGAGGAGGCTCCCCATCTACTTCATGGTGGCCGAGGACCCCGAGTACAGGCGCCTAGCCCGGGATGGCCTGGTAGACGAGGCGCTCAGGAGGGCGCTGGCCATCGCCTCCACGGCCCTCGGGGTTAAGAGCTAGCGGGCCAGCCTCCCGGCCTCGAGGGCCACCCACTCCTCCACAACCCTCCTGGCAGCCACGCTGGCCAGCACGTACTCCCCGATAACCCGCCAGCCAGCGGCTGCTAGAATCCCCGGCAGCCGCCCTGGCAGCATGGACGCCACAGCGGCGCACGCGCCCCCGAGCGGGGGTCTGGGGGGTAGCGGCGGCTCGTAGGCCGCCAGCCCCACCCTCAGGCCGGCCTCGCTCTCGGCCAGGCGGGCCGCCCTAGCGAGGTCCGCCTCCTGGAGCCTCGTGTACCGCTTGGCCCTCCAGTAGGCCAGGTAGACCCTGCCACCGCACCCCCGCCCCCCGAGCCTCGCAGCCTCGGCCAAGTAGGCTGCCAGTACCCGGGCCGGCACGGGGCCCGCTAGCCTGCACCCCCTCGCGGCCGCCTCTGACTCCAGCGAGGCCAGGTGGCCGCCCCTAGCCGGGAGGAGCGCCGCCACCAGCCCGCCCTCCCTGCAGGCGGCTGGCGCTTCCTCGATCTCCTCGGCCCTGACGGCCACCCCTAGCCTGGCCGACAGTCTCGAGGCCATCGACTCGACGTGGGCTACCCCCCGGGGGCTGCCGGGCCTGTGGTATGCTAGCACCACCCAGGCGCCGCCCATCTGGTGGGCACCCATCGCTGGCGGGCTTGCGTGGAGGGTTCACGCATGGTACGACTCAGTATATACTCGACCCGCCCGAGACTGTGCGCCTCCAGGCGCCTGCGCATAGCGCTGGCCACCCCCACGCCTGCCCCCTGGGGGATGCGCCGCTGTGGCCTCGGGGAGGGAGCCCCGGGAGCTGGAGAGGCTGAGGGCCTGGTACGCTAGCCACTCCGACGCTGGGTTGGAGGTTGTTGGGAGGCTCCAGGGCGTGAAGGACAGGGTCTACGAGGCCGTGTACCCCGTCTCCAACGGTGTCGTCGTGCTCGAGACCTGCAACAGGTTCGAGGTCTACGCCGACGTGGACTCCCCCGGCCTCGCGAGGGAGGCGCTCCTAGAGGCGCTGGGCCCCCTGGCGTCAAGCCTGAGGGAGTCCTCCGGCCTGGACGCCGCCGTGAGGCTAGCTAGGATCGCGGCTGGCCTCGAGTCGGCCATACTGGGGGAGCCGGAGATACTGGGCCAGGTCAGGAGGGCGTGGCTTGACGCCAGGAGGCGGGGCCTCTCCAGCAGGCTGCTAGACATGGTGTTCCACGCCGCCCTCCGCGCCGGGAGGAGGGCCAGGGAGGAGACCAGGATAGGCGAGGGCAGCACCGGCTACCCCTCCGCCGCGGTGAGGCTGGCGGCCGCCCGGCTCGGGGGGCTGGGCGGGCTCCACGTCCTCATAGTGGGCACCGGCGAGGCGGCGTCGGCGGCCGCTAGGATAGTGTGCAGCGGAGACTACGGCGTGCCAGCGAGGCTCGTGGTCGCCGGGAGGAGCGCAGCTAGGGCTGCTAGGGTTGTCTCGTCCCACTGCAGAGGCCTGGGCCTGGCGGCCAGCCTGAGCGACGCGCGGCTGCTAGGCCCCTACGACCTAGCGGTCGTCGCGGTCTCCGGCGGGCCGAGCCTAGCCTGGCTCCCGGGCTCGGCCAGGCTCGTCGTGGACATCTCGGTGCCGCCGGCCGTGCCGGCTGCTGGCAACGTTGTCGGGCCGGAGGCTGTCGCCGAGTATGCCCGTAGATCGGCTGATGCCAGGGCCTCGGAGATCCCCCGCGTGGAGGCCATAATAGGGGAGGAGATAGACAAGCTCATCGCCAAGCTGCTCGAGTCCAGGGTCGACCCGGTGGTGGCCGCCATTAGCAGGTACGCGGAGGAGCTAGCCGCCGAGGAGGCCCTGAGAACGGCGAGGCGCCTGGGCGTGGATGGCGACGCCGCCGAGTACCTGAGGCTAGCGCTTAGGAGCTACTCTAGGAAGCTACTGCACCCCCTCCTGGAGGCGCTGCGGGGCGCCGCTAGGAGGGGCGAGGCTGGCCCCCTCCTCGAGGCGCTGGCGGCGGCCTACACCTACAGGGGGTCGAGGAGGAGTGGCGTCAGCGTGGGGGTCGTATCCACGCGTGAGGCCTAGGCGTACCCGTCTCTCCAAGGCCATCCGGGACCTCGTGGCTGAGGCTAGGCTCGAGCCCAGCCAGCTTATGCTGCCGGTCTTCGTGAACGAGAGCCTGGGGGAGCCCAGGAGGCTCGACCCCATGCCCTGGCTGATGGAGTACCCACCGGAGCACCCCTCGCTAGCGTCGGCAGTCTCGGAGGCGCTCGACGCTGGAGTAAAGTCCTTCCTGGTCTTCGGGGAGCCCAGGGCTAAGGACGCCGCGGCGTCGAGGGCGTACGCGAGGGACGGCCCAGTCCAGCGGGCCCTACGCTACCTCCGCAGGGAGCTCGGCTGGGAGCCCCTGCTGGCCGCCGACCTGTGCATATGTGGCTACCACGAGGAGGGCCACTGCGGCGTCCCGGCCAACAGTAGGAGGGGCCGCATCGTAGACAACGACCAGACCCTTAGCCTCTACAGGAGGATAGCCCTTAGCCAGGCGGAGGCCGGAGCCGACGTCGTCGCCCCCAGCGGTATGATGGACGGCCAGGTCGCGGCCATACGAGACGCCCTCGAAGAGGAGGGCTACTGGGACGTCGCCATAATGGCTTACTCCGCGAAGTACGCCAGCGTGTTCTACGGGCCCTTCAGGGATGTGATGCACAGCACCCCCCGGTGGGGTGACAGGAGGGGCTACCAGATGGACCCCAGGAACGCGCGAGAGGCCCTAGAGGAGGTGGCCCTTGACGTCGAGGAGGGGGCCGATATCGTCATGGTCAAACCCGCTCTCGCCTACCTGGACGTGATACGCCTAGTCAAGGATAGCTTCCCCCACGTACCCCTGGCAGCGTACAACGTGAGCGGCGAGGCCGTGCTGGTCGAGCTAGCGGCGCGGGAGGGCCTGGCTGAGAAGCGCCCACTCCTCCTAGAGATACTCTACTCCATCCGCAGGGCCGGGGCCGACATCATAATAACGTACCACGCCGTCGAGGCCGCCAGGCTGTTGAGGGAGGGCTGGACCCCCTTCTAGCGGTGCGGGGTGGCACGGCGTGGAGAGCCTAGTCGACAGGGCGAGGAGGGTCCTAGTCGGCGGCGTTAACAGCCCCGCCAGAGCCCTAACCCGCCCCGGACCGCTGGTCGTAGAGTCGGCCAGCGGGCCCTACCTCAACGTTGATGGCATGGGCCGTGTGGTCGACTACATCCTGGGCTACGGGCCCCTGATACTGGGCCACTCGCCGGAGCCGGTCGCCGAGGCCGTCCGCGAGCAGCTGGGGAGGGGGTGGCTCTACGCGGCGCTGGCGGAGGCCGAGGTAGAGCTGGCTGAGGCCGTGGCACGCCACGTGATGCCAGGGGGCAAGGTTAGGTTTGTGAACAGCGGCACCGAGGCTACGATGACCGCCATCAGGCTCGCCCGGGGATACACCGGCCGCGACCTCATATTGAAGTTTGAGGGTAACTACCACGGCGCCCACGACTCGGTGCTCGTCTCAGCGGGCAGCGCGGCGGCCAGCCTCGGGGTCCCGAAGAGCCCCGGCGTGCCGGGGAGCCTCGCCCGGTTGACGCTGGTGGCCCCATACAACAGCGTAGACGCCGTCGAGGAGGTGTTCGAGGAGAGGGGCGGCGATATAGCGGCGGTCATAGTGGAGCCCGTCGCCGGCAACTACGGCGTCATACCTCCCCGCCGGGGGTTCCTCGAGGCCCTCAGGAGGCTGACCAGCAGGCACGGCGCCCTCCTCATCTTCGACGAGGTGATAACCGGGTTCCGCCTAGCCCTGGGGGGCGCGCAGGAGTACTACGGCGTGAGAGCCGACCTGGTCACGCTCGGCAAGATTATAGGGGGCGGCTTCCCGATAGGCGCCGTGGTCGGGCCTAGGCACATCATGGCCCACCTAACCCCCGAGGGGCCAGTGTTCAACGCTGGAACCTTCAACGGCCACCCGGTCTCCATGGTTGCCGGCCTGGCCACGATTAGGGAGCTCGAGAGGGGCGCCCTGAAGAGGGCCTCGGAGGCGGCCAGGGCGCTGGAGGAGGCGTTCCGCGACGCCCTCGACCCCCTGGGCGTGGACTACACTATAAACCGCGTCGAGAGCATGATGCAGGTGTTCCCGGGCGTCGGCGAGGTCAGCGAGCCCTCCCACGTCTCGGCGGCGGACGCCAAAGCGTACATCAGGCTCCACGAGGCCCTGCTAAGGAGGAGGGTGCTAGTGACGCCGAGCATACACGAGGCCATCTTCACCAGCTCGGCCCACGCCCCGGAGGTCGTCGAGGAGACGGCCGAGGCCCTGCGCTCAGCGGTCAGGGAGGCCCTCTCGGGCTAGCCCCGCCGCCATCCGGGGGTAGCCGGGGATGCCCAGGCTCAGGGTCGCAGCCCGGGGCAGCAGGCTGAGCCTCGAGCAGGTCCGCATAGCCATGGAGTGGGTGAGGCGCAGCGTGCCCGGGCTGGCCTACGAGGTCATCCGGGTTACCACGCGCGGCGATGCCGATAGGAGCAAGCCGATCTACCTCACAGGCATACGCGGCGCCTTCGAGCGGGAGGTCGACCAGGCTGTGCTGAGCGGCGACGCCGACGTCGCGGTCCACAGCATGAAAGACCTGCCGTCCCGCCTACCCAACGGCCTGGAGATAGTGACGGTGCCCCCGAGGGGCAGCCCCTACGAGGCCCTCGTCCCCCGGGGTGGGGCGCCAACCCTGAACCCGGAGCACCTACCCCCGGGCGCTAGGGTGGCCGCTGGCAGCGCTAGGAGGAGGGCCATGATGCTCGCGGCCAACCCCAGCGTCGAGCTCACCTGGATACGGGGTAACCTCGACACGAGGCTGAGGAGGCTAGACGAGGGTAGGGCCGACTACCTCGTGGCCGCCGAGGCCGGCTTGGAGAGGCTCGGCGTCCGGAGGCCCTGGAGGCGCCTGGCCCCCGTGCCCTACACTCCAGCGCCCGGCCAGGGGCTCATAGCCGTGGTCGCGCCGTCAGAGTCCAGCGTGGCCAGGCTGCTCCGGGGCACCAGGCACCCCGCCGCCTGGGCGGAGGCCGTTGCGGAGCGCGTGTTCCTCGAGGGCCTGGGTGGCGCCTGCGGGAGGCCCGTCGGCGCCCTCGCGAGGCTAGAGGGTGCTGGCAGGGTTAGGGTGCTCGTCGGGGTGTTCCACCCGGAGGGGAGGGGTGCCCTGTGGGGGGAGACCCGCTCGCGCGACCCTGCCGAGGCGGGCGAGGCGGCCGCCTCGCTCGCGAGGAGCCTCGAGGCCTCCCTGGCCAGCCTGATTTAACCCCGGGCCCCGCCCTGGGGGCGGGCGGGCTTCTGCAAGTGGCCCTACTGGTGGCTCTTGACAAGCCTGTGGAGCCCGGGCTGGCGGGCCTCCTCTGCCGGGTCCCCGGCGTGGCCGGGGTCAAGGTGGGGCTGCCAGCCGCCCTGAGGGGCGGGATCGGCTGGGCTAGGTCTGTCGCGCGCGAGTGTGACGGGCTCCGCGTCGTCGACTTCAAACTGGCCGACATCTCGAGCGTCATGGCCTCTACCGTCGAGCCGTTCCTGGGCCACTACGACGCCTTCATAGCCCACTCGTTCGTCGGGGTCGAGGGCGCCCTGGACGGCCTGAAGTCCCTCCTAGACTCTGCTGGGGCCAAGCTCGTACTGGTCGCCACGATGAGCCACGAGGGGGCCAGGGACGTCTACGACCCATCCCTACCCCTCGTGGAGAGGGTTGTCGAGAGGGTTGACCCCTGGGGCATCGTCGCCCCAGCCACGAGGCCGGGGCTGGTCTCCAGGCTCCGCGGCCGCTTCCCCGGCAAGGTGATACTCTCGCCGGGCGTCGGGGCGCAGGGTGCGAGGCCTGGGGCTGCCCTGTGCGCGGGCGCCGACTACGAGATCGTCGGCCGCTCGATTATGGACACCGGCGACCCCGTGGAGGCTGCCAGGCTCGTGGCCGCGGCCCAGGAGAGGGCCCTAGCCTCGTGTGGGGGTGGCGCCGTTGGCGGGGGCTAGCCGGGTCGCGGAGGCCGTTGTTGGACTGGGCCTGGTGAGGCTAGGGGAGTTCACCCTGTCCTCGGGCAGGAGGAGCCGCCTCTACATAGACCTTAGGGAGCTGCCGATGCACCCGACCGCGTTCCGGGAGGCCGCCGAGGCGCTGGCCTCGCTCGTCGAGAGAGCCGTGGGGGACACGGGCTCCGACACCCTGGCGGGGGTCGCGACTGGCGGCATCTTATGGGCAGCGGCCGTGGGGCTCCTGCTCGGCATGCCGGTCACGTACGTCCGCCCCGAGCCCAAGAGCCATGGGAGGGGCAGGCTGGTTGAGGCCGACGTCGAGGGTAGGAGGATAGTTGTAGTCGACGACGTCGCAACCACTGGGGGCAGCCTGGCCCGGGCCGTCCAGGCCCTGAGGGCTGCGGGTGGGGATCCCCGGGCGGCTGTTGTGGTTGTTGACAGGCTCCAGGGTGCCGGGGAGAGGCTGGCTGGTGAGGGTGTCAGGCTCTACAGCCTCCTAACGGCCTGCGACCTGCTGCGGGTCATGGAGCCTGGGAGGCCGGGCGACCCCCTCCTTGCCAGCGCCCTGGAGGAGCTGGGGTGCCACCGGGGGTGAGGCTCTTGGCTTCGGGGTGGCGTGGGAGGGATGTTATCTCAATACTGGACTTCACCCGGGGCGAGCTGGAGGAGCTCTTCCTCGAGGCGGACAAGGTGAAGATGGCGCTCCGCCGGGGCGGCCTACAGCGGAGGCCCCTCGAGGGCAAGCTGGTGGCCCTGGCGTTCTTCGAGCCGTCAACCAGGACCCGGATGAGCTTCGAGGCCGCAGCCAAGAGGCTGGGCGCTGGCACCATAGGCTTCACGGGGCCCGAGGGGACCAGCGTCGAGAAGGGCGAGAACCTGGCCGACACCATACGGATGCTCGACGCGTATGCGGACCTCATAGTTATACGGCACCGCTACGAGGGCTCAGCCCTCTACGCCGCCGAGATAGCGGAGGCGCCGGTGGTCAACGGCGGGGATGGCAGGCAGCACCACCCCACCCAGGCCATGATAGACCTCTACACCGTCCGAGAGGCGCACGGCAGGGTAGAGGGTCTGGACTACGCCGTCGTGGGCGACCTCAGGTATGGGAGGGCCGCCGCCAGCTTCATGCTGGCCCTCACCATATTCAGGCCTCGCAGGCTCTACCTCGTGTACCCGCCCCAGCTGGCGCCGAGGCGCGAGGTGGTCAGCGCCCTCGAGAGGGCTGGGGTGCGCTTCGAGAGGGCGGAGCTGGAGGAGGTTATAGGGGAGGTTGACGTGCTCTACGTCACCAGGATCCAGAGGGAGCGCTTCCCAGACCCCGAGGAGTACGAGAGGGTCCGCGGGAGCTACAGGGTCACCGCCTCCATGCTCGAGGGTGCCCGGGATAGCCTGGTGGTGCTGCACCCGCTGCCGCGCGTCGATGAGATAGACCACTCCGTGGACTCCACGAGGCACGCGTGGTACTTTAGGCAGGCCCGAAACGGGGTGCCGGTCCGGATGGCGCTCCTCAAACTGATCCTCGGGGGGTGACGCGGTGTGGGCGGGGACGAAGGCCTCGTTGTGAGGAAGATTAGGCACGGCACCGTGATAGACCACATACCCGCGGGCCGCGCCCTGAGGGTACTGCGCCTCCTCGGGGCCACGCTGGGCGGGGGGCGCAGGATAGCCATCGTCATCAACGCCGAGAGCAGGAAGCTGGGCAGGAAGGACATCGTGAAGATCGAGGGCCTCGAGCCCCGGGTGGAGGACCTCGACAGGATAGCCCTCGTCGCGCCCACGGCCACCGTGAACATTGTTAGGGACTATAGGGTTGTCGTCAAGAGGAAGGTGGAGCCGCCAGCCGAGGTCCGCGGCATCCTTAGGTGCGCCAACCCGACATGCATAACCAGGAAGCCCGGCGAGCCCGTCACGCCGCGCTTCAGGCTCGTCTCGCGGGACCCCCTGGAGTACCAGTGCGTCTACTGTGGTAGCATACTGGGGGAGCGGGAGATAGTGGAGCAGCTAGGGGGGCCGGCGCCCCTCTAGGTGCTCGAGCGCCTCCCACGCTATAATCCAGGGGGCCAAGGGGCCCCTGTGTATTATGGCGCTGAGCACCTCCACGGCGTCGGCGCCAGCGAGCAGTAGCTCGGCCGCCTTCCGCCCCGTGTCGACGCCTCCCGAGGCGACCACCGTGAAGCCCCGGGGCGCCATCTCGCGGAGCCTCGACACAATGTGGAGGGTGGTCTCGTAGAGCTGGGGGCCGCCCAGCCCGGCTGTTACACCCTTGTACCTGACCCTCCTGGTGTTGCCGGCCACGATGCCCCCCAGCCGGCACTCGCGCGCCACGTCCATGTAGTCCTCCAGCCTCTTCTCGTCGCACGTGGGCGGTATCTTCAGGAGCCCCGGCGGCCCGCGGGGGTCGAGCTGCCGGCACGCCTCCCGGGCGGCCTCGGGCTCCTCGAAGCTGCCCCCCTCGACGTTCGGGCAGCTCACGTTAACCTCGACCCACCCCGCCACCCCGGCCACCGCCCTGTGCACCCTGCCGTAGCCCTCGGGGGTGTGAGAGGCTATGCTGACCGCCACCGGCACGCCCACGCGGCGCCCCCTCAGCCTCGCTACGACGCGCTCGACTCCGGGGCTCGGCAGGCCCAGCCTGTTAATGGTGCCCCCGTCGGGCAGCCTCGCGAGCACCTTCGGCTCAACGCCCGGGTTGGGCTCTGGCATCACGCTGCCTACGACGTGGAAGCCAGCCCCCATGGCCGCGGCTAGCCTGGCGAGCCTGCCGTCCTTGTCGAGGCCCGCGGCGACCCCTATCGGGTGCGGGATCCTACGGCCCAGTATGCTGGGCCTCCAGGGCCACGGCGGCTCCGGGGGCCTCCCTGCCGTCGAGGCCGCGAGGTCCAGCAGGGCCTGGGGCGTGGAGTGGAGGAGCCTCCAAGCCGCCATGGGCGGGAGGAGGCGGAGCAAGCGCCACCCAGCCACTAGCAGGCCGCTCCTCAGTGGCGGCTTATGTGTCGCCACCTCCCCTCACCCCCGAGGCCCGGGCCCTGCTGGCGAAGGGGTTCACGGGCCTCCCCCGCCCCGCCAGCTCTCCGTCCACGTAGACTGGGTCCCCACCCACTAGCACTGCCAGCGGGGCCCCCGCGAGCCTCTCCATGAGCGCTGGCGTGAGCCTTGCGAGGCTATGACGGGGGCCCGGGAACCGCCGCCACGGCTTGGGGTCTAGGACTACAACGTTCGCCCTGGCCCCCTGCTCGAGGGTGCCGTAGTGGCGCAGGCCGAGCACCAGCGCTGGCCCCCTGCTTGTGAGCCAGAGGAACTCCCTGAGCCCCAGGATCCCCAGGCGGACTAGCCTGAAGACGAGCCAGGGCCACAGCTCGAGCCACGGGAAGCCCGGCGGGCACGCCAGGGGGTCCCCCAGCTTCTCGCGCTCGGCGTGGGGGGCGTGGTCGCTGGCCAGGGCGTCAACCCTGCCCTCCAGGAGCGCCCTCCACAGCCCCCAGACGTCGGGGTGCCCTCGGAGGGGCGGGTTAACCTTGCCCAGGCACGGGTCACCCAGCGTGTGGAGGCTCCAGTGGAGGTGGTGCGGGGTGACGTCGACCGTGAAGCCGAGCGCCCTTGACGCCTCCACCGTGCCTGGGCAGGAGGCGTGTGTCACGTGTATCCTGGCCCTCCCCCCGAGCGACGCCAGGTCCAGGACCGCGTGCGCCTCGAGCCAGCAGGGCCTGTGGCTCTCCCTGGAGGCCGGGCTCTCCTGGAGGTCGCCCCGCCTGGCCCAGGGGGCCTCGGGGTGCAGGACTACCAGCATGCCCCGGAGGCTCAGGATGGCCTGGAGTGCCTCCCGCCTGCTGGCCAGGTCGCGGGGGTAGACCTTGAAGCCCGCCACCGGCGTCGAGGCTAGCCCCCCTACCAGCTCGGGCCTCTCTGGCACGCCAGCGTAGAGCCCGTGGTCCACCGGGCACTGAGAGGCGAGCTCGCCAAGCTTGGCCTCCACGGCTCCCGGCTCGTCTGAGGGGGGCTGGGTGTTGGGCATGTCCACCACTAGGGTAATGCCGGCCGAGGCCGCCGCCCACCCGCCGCTGCGGGGGGTCTCCTTGTAGGAGTACCCTAGGCCGCGGAGGTGCACGTGGAGGTCGACGAGGCCGGGTATGACGAGGACCCCCCTCGACCTGTAGTCCATGGCGCGGGCCCCGGGAGGGGGGCTCTTCGATATGGCCGCTATCACGCCCCTCTCCCTGTCTAGCCCCACGCACCCCTCGCCGATCAGCCCCCTATAGTCTGCCAGAAGCCCGCAGACCCACGTCTCGGCCTCCATCGCGGCCGTCCAGCCGCCCAGGGCGGGTGCAGCTTATAATAGCCCGGCCTCCGGGTGCCACCACGGGTGGGTGGTTTGAACGGGCGCCTCGGCCCCGCGGTGGCAGGTGCCATCGTGGTCCTAGTTGTCGTAGCAGCAGCCTTCTACCTTGCGGGGGGCTCTCAGGGCTCGGCCCCGACGGCGACGGCAACCACTGGGGCGGGAGCCACCTCGGCCAGCGGGTCCAGCGGCGGTTCCCAGGCCGGGTCCAGCGCGGGGGGCGGCCCCAGCGGGTACACCATAAGGGCCGCCACGCTCCTCGGCGGCATAAGCACCCTCGACATCATAGAGGCCGAGAACCTCACCTATAAGAGGGGGTACCCGCTCGAGGTTCTCCGCCTCCAGAAGACCCCCGACATCCTAGCGGCCATCTCTAAGGGCGAGGCTGACCTAGCAGTTGTACCGGCGGAGATGGCGGCCAAGCTGATAGAGGGCGGCGAGGACGTCGTGATAGTTGCCGTGGACATGCTCCAGAACCAGGCTATACTGGCTAAGGACCCCTCAATAAGGAGCGTGGGGGACCTCAGGGGGAAGCTAGTGGGCGCCGTGGTGGCCTCGGGCACCTACAAGGTCTTCAAGGCCTACCTAGAGACCGTCTACGGGCTCCAGGTCGTCGAGGCTAACGAGAGGAGGCCCGACGCCGTGGCTGTTGTCAACGTGCCGCCCGGCAGTATCCTCGACGCCCTAGCCAGCGGCCAGGTGGACGCCATCGTAATCTGGGAGCCATTCGTATCCAAGGGGATAGCTAGGGGGTTCCACGTCGTAGCCAGCTTCAGCCAGCTCTGGCGGGAGGCCAACCTAACCGGCGACCCCGTGATGCTTGTCTGGATAGCCCGGGGCGACTTCGCCCGCCACCACGAGGACGCCCTCAGGGCTTTCCTAGATGCGAGGAGCGAGGCGGCTCACATATGGAACACTAACAAGACCCTCACGTACCTGGTAATAGCCGGTCTCTACAAGATGGACCAGGGCGTGTTTAACATCATGTATAATAGGACCGTTATCGTCGAGGGCGGGCTAACAGGGGAGCTGGTAGAGTCGATCCGCCAGGAGTGGTGGCTGGCATGGAAGGGCGGCTACCTGCCAAGAGACCCGGCGACGATACCGGACAGCGTCTTCTACACGGGCTAGGCTGGGCATACCTCCTAGCCGCGCTAACAGCCGCCTGGCTGGCCTTAGCCAGGCTCTACCCCCTCCTCATACCCGGCCCCCTGGAGACTCTCGAGACACTGAGGGACATGGGCATCGAGCGCGTTGCTAGGGCGGTCTACGTAACCTTCACCAACAGCCTGGCCGGCTACGCCCTGGCACTAGCGGCCGCCGTGGCCAGCGTGGCGGCGGCCTACGCCAACAAGCACGTGGGGGCGTTCTTCGACGCCCTGAACACGCTCATCCAGAGCGTCTCGATACTAGTCTGGGCCATCGTGTTCATGATGGTGTTCGGCGTCACGAGCAGGAAGCCGCCCGTCCTAGTAGCGGCCGCCGCCTCCTACCCCATACTCCTAACCAGCCTCATGGGCGCCGTCAGGAGCCTATCCTGGCGGTTCAGGCTGCTCGCCAGGATCCTGGGGGCTTCGAGGGTGCAGGAGCTGGTATACTTCATCCTGCCGGGCACGCTGCCGTACCTGGCAGCAGCGAGCAGGGCCGCCGTGGGGGTCGCCCTCAGGATTAGCGTGGTCGCAGAGGCGTTCGGCTCCTCGGGCGGTGTCGGGTACTGGCTGGTATACTCGTACGATATAGGGGATAAGGACGGCGTCTTCGCGTGGGCCCTGGTGCTTGTTGCCATGATGATCGCCGTGGACTACGCGATCCTGAGGCCCGTGGAGAGGTGGGCGTCGCGGTGGAAGTTGTAGTGCGTGTGGAGGGCCTCGTGAAGACCTATGGCGGGGAGACCGTGCTGGGGGGAGTCAGCCTCGAGGCCTCCCGGGGTGAGGCCCTAGGCGTGGTTGGCCCCAACGGCGCTGGTAAGAGCACGCTGCTCCGGATAATAGCTGGCGTCGAGGGCTACGATGCTGGCAGGGTGGAGGTCCGGGGCCGCGTCGGCTTCGTGCCGCAGGAGACCATACTTCTGCCGTGGAGGAGCCTCCGCGGCAACGTCCTCCTCGCCGCTAGGATAGCCGGTGTCCCGAGGCGCGAGGCCGAGGAGAGGCTGGAGGATGGCGCTAGGCTACTCGGCATCGAGGAGTACCTTAACATGAGGCCGGGCGAGGTGAGCGGCGGCACGGCCAGGAAGGCGCAGATACTGATGGCGCTCGTCCTCAGGCCGGAGGTGCTACTCCTAGACGAGCCCTTCACCGGCCTCGACGTCGCCTCTGTGGCGAGCCTGCAGGAGACCCTCACAGCCCTAAGGAGGCGTGGCCTCACCATGATAGTGGTCTCCCACATGATAGGGGAGCTTGTTAGGGTTGTCGACAGGCTGGTGCTCCTATCCCACAAGCCCGCCCGCGTTAGGGGCGTCTACGACATACGGGGCGACAGCAGTGCCCTCGCGAGGATGCTCGCGGAGGAGCTTGGCGGCGGCCTAGCTGCACGTGGAGACCCCCGCCTCTGAGGCTAGCCCGGCCAGCTGGGAGAGTATGCCTCGGAGGAGGCAGATGCCCCGGGATAGGGCAGCCCTACCGGAGTCTGTTATCGCGTACTCGCCCCCCTCCTTCGCTATGAGCCCCTCCCTCTCCAGCCTGTATATGACAGTGTAGAGTGTCACGGTGCTTGGCTTGAAACCGAATATCTCGCTGATAAGCCTCCGGACGTTGTAGGCGTAGGTCGGCCCCCTGGACGCCAGCACGGCTAGGACGTAGATCCAGAGTATCTCCACGGTCAGCTTCCTCTGGAGCCGTGCTAGGGGCTTGCCAGCCGGAGCCACCGCAGGGTCCCGGCCGGCCCGCATGGTAGTAACCCTTAAAAAGGCCCCTGCTATTCGCCTGAGTGAAATATAGTTGGTGGTGAAAGGGTTGGGTCGGGTTAGGGTGGCGATAGCGGGGGTCGGAAACGCGGCCTCGGCTCTCGTGCAGGGCGTTTACTACTACGCGGGCCGGGAGGACGAGGCGATAGGGGTCAGGAGCCCCATACTAGGCGGCTACCGGATTGGCGACATAGAGTTCGTGGCCGCCTTCGACGTGTCCACACTGAAGGTCGGGAGGGACCTTGCCGAGGCCATCTTCCAGCCGCCCAACATAACGCCGCGCTTCGCGGAGCTGCCAAAGAGGCTGGGAGTCGAGGTTAAGCCTGGGCCCGTCCTGGACGGAGTCGCCCCCCACATGGTGGATAGGTTCCGCCCCCACAGCCTGGACGTAGACCTTGGGTCCGTCGTTGACACCCTAAAGGAGAGCCAGGCGGACATCCTCCTGAACCTGCTGCCCGTCGGCAGCGAGGAAGCAACCCGCTTCTACGCCAAGGCCGCCCTCGAGGCCGGGTCGGCGTTTGTGAACGCGATACCGGTCTTCATAGCGAGCGACCCCAGCGGGGAGTGGCCGAGCCTCTACGAGCACAGGGGGCTACCGCTGGTCGGCGACGACGTGAAGGGGCAGCTCGGCGCCACGGTGCTCCACAGGACCCTCGCTAGGCTGATGGCGCTCCGGGGCGTGAGGCTGGAGGCCACCTACCAGCTCAACATAGGGGGCAACACCGACTTCGAGAACATGCTGCTCGAGGAGAGGCTGTCCAGCAAGAGGGAGAGCAAGACGCGCGCTGTGACTAGCGTCGTGCCGGGAGGGGATGAGATGCCGAGGACTGGCAGGGTGAGGATAGGGCCCAGCGACTACGTCCCATTCCTGGGTAACACGAAGATAGCCTACCTCTACCTCCGCGGGACCGGCTTCGCCGGCTTCCCGGTCGAGATAGACGTCAAGCTGAAGGTCGACGATAAGAGTATGATAGCTGGGGTTCTCATAGACGCGCTTAGAGCCACGAAGGTCGCCCTCGACCGCGGCGTCGCCGGGCCCGTGCCGAGCGTGTCCGCGCCTTTCTTCAAGCACCCACCCATCCAGGCCGCCAGCGACGAGGAGGCGTCCCTCTGGCTGGAGGACTTCCTGGCTGGCAGGAGGCCCCGCTAGCCCCCCTCCCCCCTCCGGGCCCTCAGGGCGGGGAGCCCCGGCTTGGTTAGCTCCTCCAGGTTTTCCAGGGTGCGGACGACCTCCTCGGGTATGCCCAGGCGCTTGGCGGCCTCCTCCAGGGGGGTGCCACTCGATAGCTCCTTGGATAGCCTGGCGGCGGCCTCGTAGCCTATCAGGGGGGCGAACACCGTGACCAGGGCCTGGCTAGACCTGGCTAGGGATAGCATCCTGTCCCTCCTGGGCTCGATCGACGGTACCACCTTGGCTGCGATCTTCCTGGCCGCCTCCGAGACCAGTAGCGCCTCCCGGTGGAGCGTGTAACCCGCTAGTGGGAGCCCCATGCTCAGCTCCAGCTCGCCGAGGAGGCTGGCCTGGAGCATGCTGTGGTCCAGCCCGAAGACGTGAGCTGCAGCCTGCATGGCGGCCTCTAGCGTGACGGGGTTAGTCTTCCCCGGCATCATGCTGCTGCCGGGTATAGGCGTTGATACCTCGACCTCCCCGAAGCCCGTGTTGGGCCCGGAGTTCATGAGCCTGAGGTCCTGGGCTAGCCTCGTGATGTCCACCGCTATCATGCGGTACGCGTTGCTGAGGGCGAGCAGGTCCGTGAGGAGCCTCATGGGCCTCATCCTGCTGCGGGCCTCCCTCACGGGGAGCCCGGTCGCCCTGGCGAGCTCTGAGACGGCGAGCCTCGGGTAGTCTGGGTGCGCGTTGAGCCCAGTCCCCACGGCGGTGCCGCCCAGGGGTACCTCGACTATCGAGCCCCTGGCGGCCTCCAGGACCCTCAGGTCGAGGCGTAGGGCCTCGGCGAACGCCTCAAGCTCCTGGCCCAGCGTCACTGGCAGGGCGTCCCTCAGGTGGGTCCTCCCAGGCTTCACGGTCGACGCCTCGGCGCTGGCCAGCCGCTCCAGCGCAAGCACGAGCTCCTCCACCGCCCGCTGCACGCCGAGACTCTCCCTAGCGGCGGCCAGGCGGACAGCCGTGGGTATGACGTCGTTGCTCGACTGGGACATGTTGACGTGGTCGTTCGGGTGCACCCTCCTGCCCAGCCTCCTCGAGGCCTCCTCGGCTATGACCTCGTTCACGTTCATGTTCAGCCCCGTCCCCGAGCCCGTCTGGAACACGTCAACGATTATCCTATCGTCGTACCTGCCCTCCGCCAGCTCCAGGGCCACCCCAGCGATAGCCTCGCCCACCTCGGGCTCCAGGAGCCCCAGCTTAGCGTTGGCCCTAGCGGCCGCGTACTTCACCATGCCCACGGCCCATATCAGGCTCCTGGGCGGGCGCGTACCGGTCTCGAGGTAGAACCCCCTCGCCCTCTCGGCATAGGAAGCCAACCAGCCGCCACCGGGCACCCGCCGCCAGCGACGGGTTATACAGTAGAACCCGTTGAATGTTTGTGCCTCACGCTATAAACCGCCAGCTCCACTAGCCTCGGCGGCGATGCATCAATGGCTGAGGCAGCCGTTGACAGGGAGGCCCTCGAGCTTGCGAGGAGGAAGGTGCTGGAGCTGCTCTCAGCCGCCAAGAGCGGCGGGGAGCAGCTCGCCTGCTGCTCCACTCCGGAGGCCGGGGGGATCGTCGAGGCGCGCAGCCTGGAGGAGCTCACGCGCGCAGTGAGGAGCTGCCGCGTCGCGGTGGTCTTCTTCGACTCGCCCACGTGCCCCTACTGTAGGATCTTCAGGCCGCAGTTCTACGAGGCCGCCCAGGCCTACGGCGACTCCGCGGCGTTCGTAAGGATACTCGTCACCGACGCGCCAGACGCGGCCGCGGCCTTCGGCGTGATGGGCGTGCCGACCGTTATCCTATTCCGCAGGGGGGAGGAGGTTGATAGGATCGTAGGCCTGCCAGCCCCCGGCGTGTTCGAGGCTATAGTGGAGGAGCTA
>JALSQL010000001.1 GCA_026985435.1 Acidilobaceae archaeon | reverse complement strand
GTCTAGCGTCACGTGAACCACGAATGCCCGCGAACCGCTGGCCCCCGCCTCGTTCTGGATCTCGTAGCTGAAGAGCGGTATGGGCCCTGCGTAGATAATGCTCCCCGCCGGGTATGTGTCGTTCCACCTGTTGCCCCCTATGAAGGCATCCATGCTGTAAAGCGACGTCTCGCCCCCCTCACGCTCGCTCGAGGGGTTTACATGCCGTGCTATACAGGAGATCGCATCGTTTAGGCTGTAATCCGTCGACGCAAGGTAGTAGCCCGCTCCCAGGTAGCTCTTAAACCGCTTCCAGTAGGAGTCCGCATCCCCGTCTCCCCCGGTGTGGGTGAAGCGCTCGCGCCACCAGCTGGGCGTGGGCTCACGCCATACGGCGCTCGAGTAGTTAACTAGATGGTAGACCCTCCCGCCGCATAGGCCACCCTTAGGCGGGAGCTCGAGGTTCCCCAGCATCCTCGCCGAGGCCCCCTCGGGGAGGGGCCCCCTCTCAATGGGCGACTCCCTGACGAGGCCCAGGCTCTTGAGCATCGCCAGCTCTCTGGGGCCCACCACCACCTTACCCACCCTTAGAGCCTTGAGGGGGTCCTTGGATAGCATGCTTTGCAGCTCCGCTGCAGTCAAGGGCTTCCCACCGTTCAGCTTGAGGCTCAGTATGAAGCTGCTGGGTATTACTAGGCCGACAGTCTTGCCGCCGTTGAAGTCTGTGAGCTTTACTGTAACCACAGGCGCTGCCAGGGGGCGCTCGGCTCCCCCACTCTCCGCCCCCTGGAGGAGCTCTCCCAATCTAAACTTGAGGGAGAGCAGCCCGCCCTTTTCCCCGACCTCGGCGTGGTAGGCGCCGTGGCGGGGGACAGTTAGCAGGGCCCACTCCACCACGTAATCGCTTAGCCCGAGGCTGTCGGTGTCTATGTCTATCTCGAGCTCGCCGCTGCTAGCGATCGAGACTACCGCCTGCGGTAGCCAGGTGAACGCCGCCGCTAGGATCGCCAGCACACTAGCGACTACGAGCAAACGCTGGAGAAGGGGAGTATCACGCATAGATAGCCCCCCGGATCAGTCTATATTAATGGCTGGGGTCGTATATATGCGTTGACAGTTGTACAAATACGTGGCGCCCGCCGCCCTAGCGGTGGACTGTCCTCCCCCCGCCTCTGCCTGCCGCCGCTAGCAGCGCTATAGTCGCGGCAGCCGCTATGTCCCTGTCGCCCAGGGCCTGGAGCGGGACCCAGAGGGACGGCCTCGAGGTGGTCCAGGACTCGTCGGCGACCCGGAACGGCACCCCGGCCCTGGCCAGGGAGCTCGCCGCCTCCTCGAAGCCGGGGCCCGAGCCTACTATTACCTCGAACCTCCCCGCCGGTATCCTCTTGGAGGCGTCGAGCGCCTTCTCCCCGAGGCTGGCGCAGGGGGCCCGGAAGACGCTCAGCAGCAGGCTGTCACCCACCAGGCTGCCAGCGCAGGTGCCCCCGGGGTCCACGCCGAGCAGGAGCCTCGAGAACCCCCTCCGCGGCGCCGCGACTGCCAGGGCGAGGGCCGTCAGGGGGTCCGGGTGCGAGACCCTGTAGCGGGCCATGACCTCTACGGTGCTGTAGGCGCGCCACTCCGGCGTGCCCGGGAGTGGCTCCACCACAACGTCAGCCCTGACCGGCCCCAGACCCCCGGGGATGTAGAGGGCTAGGCCCTGTATGCCCAGGAGCCCCCTGGCCTCAGCTGCCAGCCTCAGGGCGGCGGGGTCGCCCCGCAGCCAGGCTATGCTACGTGAAGCCCCGCGGGCCAGGGTGTGCACCCCGCGGCCGAGGGTGTTCGGGGCGGTTAAGCGTTAGCCCCCCGTCCCAGGGTGGCGTCGGTAGGAGCAGCGAGTCCATGTGGAGTAGCCGCCTCTCGTCAACCCACACCCTGTGGCTGGGCAGCGATGCTAGTATGAGGCCCCCCCAGTAGCCCGCGACCTCGAGGGTCTCCCCCTGGAGCCTCGAGGGGTCGGCCGCGCGGCCCGCTGGCGGGGGCTCGCCCGCTGGCGGCCTGACCCTGAGCACCCTGCCGTCCCAGCTTACTCCCAGCAGAGAGGCAGCCCTCTCGGCGGCTCTGTGGATGGCGGCCGCTGCGGGGCCTGGAGGGGGCAGCTTGGACTTGGAGCGTGGGCGGTGCTCGCTCGCTATGCCCGCCCTGGAGACTGCTATCTCCGCCCTCCTCGCCTGGAGGGCGCTCGTGTAGACCGCCAGGACCGTGGCTGCCGCGTGTGGCTGCTCCGCTATCCTCTCCAGCACCCTGAACCTCCTCGTCACCCCAACCTTCACGTGGCCCCCCTGCTGCGCTAGGAGGTAGACGGCGTACTCCGCCTTCACCCGGCTGTCTAGGAGCCTGCAGGCCTCGAGCGCCTGCTCGCCGTGTAGCCCGACGCAGACGTCGTAGAGGAACCTCTCGCTCCTCCTGTGCTGCCTGCAGTACTCCCAGCGGCCCCCGGGTAGGGGCACGTTGCAGTATATCCTGGTCCAGGGCTCGTCCCTCGAGTCCAGGGGGCCGCTGTGCCACCTGCAGTACCTCCTCCACGGCACCGGCGCCACGGCTATGGGGCCCGCGTGCCTGTAGGCGTCGGTCGAGCCGGGGGGCTGGACTATGAGGGAGTCCACGGCGACCGTGTACTCCTCCACGGTGTACTCCTCGCCGGCGGCTAGGGGTGAGACGCTGTACCTCGCAGTCCCGGCCGGCTCGACCCTCTTGTAGACCATCCTCAGTATCGCCCTCTCCAAGGGGCCGCGCACCCTGCCCCGGCGCCGCGTCTCCAAGTTAAAATTGGGGGCCTCCAACTCTACGCTGGGAAGCCTGTTGGCCGGGTGCCGCAGGTGCGGGGAGGTCCTCGGGAGCCACACGGCTAGGGGTGTGAGGCTCCTCATAAGGACGGCGTGCTCCAGGGATAGGGAGGCCCTCATACGGTTCTACGAGAGCCTCTCCCGGGAGACTGTGTACACCAGGTTCTTCGCCATAATAAGGTACTTCGACCCTTACGTGGACTCGCTGCTCCGCAACTCGAGGGCCGTGGTCGTCGTGGCCGAGGCGCCCGACGGCAGGATCGTCGGCGTCGCCGAGGCCGTCGGCGACGAGGGTGGCGGCGCGGAGTCGGGGATAGCGGTGCTCGAGGAGTTCCAGGGGGCCGGCGTCGGCACCGCCCTCGGGGCGGCCATACTGGAGGCCGCCAGGGCGTGCGGGTTCAGGAGGCTCTACGGCTACGTTATGCCGTCCAACGTCGCGGCCTACCGGCTCGCCCTCAAGTTTGGGGCCCGCGTGGTTGGGATGTACGAGAGCCTCTACAGGATAGAGTTCGACCTAGCAGAGGGGGAGGATCCCTGAGGCCCTGTCGGCCCTCCTCACGTAGACGTTGTGGGGGTGTATGCTCTCCATACTGTCCACCTCCACCTCGACCAGCGCCTCCGGGCAGCAGCCCCCCGCGAGCCTGGCGAGGGCGCAGAGGGCGTCCCTGGCTATGTCCTCGGCTAGCTTCTGGTTGCGGAAGGCGTGGAGTACAAGCCGGGCCTCCTGCTCCCTCTTGAGTAGGGTTAGGGCGGGCGCTGAGGGCGCGGAGGCGAGGGCCCTGGCTATGTGCTCGATCCTAACCATCCTCCCCCGGGTGGTCACGGCACCCCTCACTATGACTCGCTGCGCGTGGCTGGGGCTCGCCTCCCTTGGGGTGCCCAGCATCTCCGACACCGTCGAGGCGGCGCTCGGGCAGACGCTCATGCCCGCCACGGCCACCTGAACCCTCCACTCCGAGGCGCCGCCGCGGCTCCTCGACACTGAGACCTCCACGTCCACGGGCTCCACCCCCCGGAGGCCCGGCTCCCCGGGCACCTCGACCTCGACGTGGTACACCATGGCCGCCCTCACCCAGGCCCTGGTGGCGTAGGGGTGCCTCTCGAGCAGCGCCCTGGCTATCCCGTCGAGGAGGCTCTCGAGGCTGGGGGCGGTTCCGCCGGCGCTCAGGGCGGCGTCGGCTAGGGCCTCCACGTTCCTCGAGAGGTGGGCGCCCCTGCGGGTGGGCTCGAGGTCTATCAGGGCGTCTATCGTTAGGTCTAGGTGTATGGGGCCCAGGGGGCTCGCTATGGTGACCCTCCTCCTCAGGCCCCGGAAGCCCACCTGGTCTAGGGGGATCTCGTGGCGCGGCCTCGAATCCTGAACCTCCCCTCCCCGCTGGCTATCGCCGATAGGCTCACCTCCGCGAGGGCGAGCGGGTACTCTATACCCAGCCTCTCCAGCACCTCCGGGTGCACCTCCCCGATCCAACCCAGCCTCTCACCCCCCTCCATCTCCAGCACGGCGAACCTGCCGGGTATGGCCCAGGGGGCCCCGGCCCTCCTGGCGGTGAAGCGGACCCCGAGGATCCTTAGGATCGAGTATAGCGGCGCCTGCACGTCCTCGAAGCTCACGCTCTCGTCGAGGACGGCGAGCCCCGCCCTCAGCTCCTCGTAGACGCTCCCAGCCTCCCGCCAGACAACCTCGCCCACCTCGAACACCCTCACCGGCTTCTCGGCGTGCTGGTTCTCCGCGGCGACCATCACCAGGCTCGCCGCGAGGCTCGGGCGGAGCACGCTATACTCGGCCTGGACAGGGTTCGCGACCTCCACCGCCCCCTGGAGGCCGAGGGCCTCGACGACCCTCGGGCTGACCAGCACCATCTGCATGACCTGCGTGAAGCCGAGGCCCACGGCTAGCTTCTTGAACTCCCTCGCGAGGAGGGTTAGCCCCATGAGGCCCCCGCGGGTCCTCAGCTGGGGGAGCCTTGGCTGCAGGGAGTCGTAGCCCATCATCATGGCAGCGTCCTCCACGAGGTCTATCGGGCCCAGCACGTCCACCCTGTATGGGGGCACCTCAACCTCGACCTCCCCAGAGTCTAGGGGGCGCGCGTTGTGCCTGGCCCGCTCGAGGAGCCTAGCCAGCTCGCCGGGGCCCAGCTCCACCCCGAGGAGCCTCGAGGCCCACGCCGCGCTCAGCCTGTGCACCCTCGACTCCATCGCCGGAGTCCTACCCGGCATGCCGGGGGCCTCCAGCCTCACCAGGCCTACCCTCGCGCCGGGCCTCTCCGCCAGGCCCGCCACCAGCACCTCCAGCGTCGAGAGCACAGCCCTTGGGTCCGTGCCGGTCACGTCTATGAAGAGGTCCCGGGTGCCGGGCTCCACCCTGGTCACGTCGGAGTTTATCACCGGGGGCACCGCTATTATCTCGCCCCCAGCCACGAGGGCCGGGTGGCGCTCCCCGGCCAGGGCGAGGCGCCCGTAGCGCTGGCCCTGCTCGGTCCCCTCGAGGACCTCGGCCACGCTCACGCGGCCGCCGCCGTGCAGGGGCTCCATCTCGGCCTCGCGTATGTTCACCTCGACGTACTCGACCCTGCGGTCCGGCAGCTTCGCCAGGTCGTGCAGGCCTATGGCGGCCTTCCGCCTCCTCCTGCCTATCGTGTCGTGGAGCTTCTCCTGGAACTGTATCAGCTCCTCCAGGTACTCCCCGTCAACGTTGACGTTGTACACGACGGCGGCCGCCACGTAGGGCCTCGACGCCACCCTCCCAGCCCTGACCTCGACACCCGACTCGACGGTCTCGGGGCGCTGGTAGCCCGCCGCTAGGCCCAGGAGCCCCCGGGCGGCGCGGGCGAAGCCCTCCCCTATGTACATGTCGGGCCTGTCGGGGTTCAGCTCTATGTAAACGTAGCCCTCCTCGCCCCACTCCGCCTCCCCCTTGAGCTTGAACGCCACCTCCTCAAGGTCGGAGGGGTCGTCGAGCCCCACGAGGCGGGCCAGCCTCTCAGCCCTAAACCTGAGCACCGGCACTACTACCACCTCCTCCTAGCGGGGGCCGACCTGAGGTAGGAGTAGTCCCGGGTGTAGAGCATCCTGATGTCCCTCAGGCCGTAGTAGGCGGCGGCCAGCCTCTCCACGCCCATACCCCAGGCTCCGAC